>NZ_CP079110.1:929599-1239466 GCF_019357495.1 Nosocomiicoccus ampullae | reverse complement strand
GTGAGGAGGAGTTTTCGTGACATACATCGATAAGCTTACAGAAGAATACGAAACGATTTTAAAGCTATTTATTTATGACGATGCTGTCGATGAAGCAATTGCACGTGCACAAACATTTAGTCAAAATGTCATTGAAATAGACACTTCTCCTGAGGAAATTGTATCTTTACATATTCAAATGTTAAATCATTTACATATTAACGACGGTGAAGAAATCAAAAAATCTTTAGAAATATTAGAAGAAGTGATGATATCTTTCGGGTTTACATACCGTGATTACCGTGCGATGCTAAATCAAATTAACCATCATGACCAAGAGCTAGATGTTGCAGCTAATGTACAACAAACAATGTTAAAGTCAAGTATACCGTCAATTGAAAATACACAACTTGGTGCGATAAGTGTAGCTGCAAGTAAAGTGAATGGTGACTATTTTACAATTTTAGACAAAAGGGATGGTAAAATAGGACTTGCGGTTGCAGATGTAATAGGCTCTGGGATTCCTGCAGCTATCGCGATGGCAATGTTAAAATTCTCATTAGAGTTATCACATCTTACTTATAGACCAAACCGAGTGTTAGAGAAAATTAATACTTTAGTTGAAAAGAACATCAATAAAAATATGTTTATTACGATGTTTTATGGTGTGTATGATTATAATAATTTTGAGTTGAACTATTCTAGCGCTGGACATGAACCAGCTTTTATTTATCGTTATGAAGATGATGTATTTGAGACGTTGAACACAAGAGGACTTGTGTTAGGTGTCATAGAAGACGTTTCATATGATGAAGATACAGTAAAATTAAATGATAATGATATGATTTTTATTTATACAGATGGAGTGTCTGAGTTAAGAAAACATGACGGGTCGTTTATCGACATGGAAGATGTTAAATATATGATTAGAGATAATCGGGATAAGCATCCACAAGATATCGTTCAGTATTTATATGAGAATTTAACTCGTATGCAAGATCAAACGAGAAAAGATGATTTAACGATGCTTTTAATAAAAGCGAAAAGTTAACGTTTAACTTCGACATATGAGGGTATCTATATACTATATATATTTGTGAATGGAGTAGAGTTACTGTTATGAACATTAAGATTGAAGTAAGAGAACAACCTGAGGTGTTTTATGTTCAAGTCGGAGGAGAACTTGATATTTACACAGCACCAGAATTAAAAAAAGTACTTAGTCCAATCGTATCAGAAGGGACTCATAACTTACACGTTGATTTAACAGATCTTACATATATGGATTCAACAGGGCTTGGTCTTTTTGTTGGAACATTAAAAGACTTAAACAAATACAATAAAGAGTTAAGAATATCCGGTGCAAATGAACGTATTATGAAACTGTTTGAAATAACAGGTTTATATGATTTAATTCACATTACAAAATCAGGAGTTAATTCAAATGACTAAAAAATATGAGTATATAGAAATGAAGATTCCCTCAAAACCAGAGTATGTTGGACTCGTACGTTTAACATTATCAGGTGTATTAAATAGTGTAGATGCGTCGTATGAAGAAATTGAAGATACTAAAATAGCGGTAAGTGAAGCAGTCACTAACGCGGTAAAGCATGCATATTCAGACAATGACAATGAAATAACAATTGGATTTGCCGTAAGTAAAGAGCAAGTAGAAATCATAGTACAAGACTCAGGACAGAGTTTCGACTATGAAACAGTAAAAGAAGAAATTGGACCATACACAGAAACGGACTCAATAAGCTTTTTAAGAGAAGGAGGCCTCGGTTTATTCCTGATTGAATCACTGATGGATGATGTGAACGTAAAACGCTCTGAAGGCGTGACAATCAGTATGGTCAAGTATATTGGCGAAGGTCAGGTGCATAAGGATGGAATCACAAACTAGAAAAGAGCTTTCAAGAGATGAGATCAATCGCTTAATCACTGATTATCAAGAAACTGGCAGTGATGAGGCACAGACCCGTCTAGTATATCATTATGAAAAGCTTATCGAATCTTTAGCATATCGCTATTCAAAAGGGCAATCCCATCATGAAGACCTTGTTCAAGTCGGAATGATTGGTCTTTTAGGCGCGATTCGAAGATTTGATTTGTCATTTGATCGTAAATTTGAGGCATATCTTGTACCGACAGTCCTTGGAGAAATTAAACGTTACTTACGTGATAAGACATGGAGTGTACATGTTCCGAGGCGTATTAAAGAATTAGGCCCCAAAATTAAACGTTCAACTGACGAGTTGACAAATAAATTAGGACGCTCGCCCTCAGTTAAAGAAATTGCGGAATATATAGATTCGACTGAGGAAGAAGTGTTAGAGGCAATGGAAATGGGTCAAAGCTATAATGCCCTTAGTGTAGATTATACGATTGATGCTGATAACGAAGGAGCTTCAGTTACATTACTCGACGTAATGGGTAGTGAAGACGAAAACTACGAATTAAGCGAAGAACGTATGCTTATTGAAAAGCTATTGCCAATATTATCTGAAAGAGAACAACAGATTATTCGTTATACATTTTTAGAAGGTCTTAGTCAAAAAGAGACCGGTGAAAAAATTGGATTAAGTCAAATGCACGTCTCACGTTTACAACGTGCAGCACTTAAAAAATTAAAAGAATCTGTAAAGTATTCGGATAATGAAACCTAATCAATCCTGATTAGGTTTTCTTATTTAGGAGGAAATTATGAACGAACAATTAGTCAAAGAGTTATCAAAAAAATTAAAAATAAAAAACGAATATATTGAAAATGTATTAAACATGCTAAAAGACAATGCGACAGTTCCTTTTATCGCACGTTATAGAAAAGAGCAAACAGGTGGACTCGACGAAGTTTCAATTAAGGAAATTTCAGATGAATATCATTACCTTGAAGAGTTAGAAAAGAGAAAAGAAGACGTTATACGTCTAATCGATGAGCAAGGGTTATTGACAGAGGACTTAAGAAATCAAATATTACGTCAAACATCTCAGGCAAGAGTCGAAGATTTATACCGCCCATTTAGACAAAAGAAAAAAACACGTGCGACGGAAGCAAAAAGAAAAGGTTTAGAGCCGTTAGCAACGCTTCTTTACAAACAAGAAATGAGTGAAGAAGAATTATTAAAAGAAGCAGAAAATTATATAACTGATGAAGTAAAGTCAGTTAAAGAAGCGATTGAGGGCGCAAAAGATATTATTGCAGAAATTATTTCAGATAATCCTCAACATAGAATGTACATATTAAGTGTCATTAACAATCATTCAAAAATTGCTTCAACTGAGAAAAAGGGCCATGATGATAAAGAAAGTATTTACGAAATGTATTACGACTATAGTGAGCGTGTAAAAACTATCCCATCACATAGAATTCTAGCAATGAATCGTGGAGAAAAAGAAAATGTGTTACGTATCAGTTTTAACCATGACGATGAAAAAATAATAAGTTACTTATATCGTCAAGAGATAAGTGAGAATAGTAAAGCCGAAGATATTCTTAAAGAAACGATTGAAGATAGTTTAAAACGTCTTATTTTACCAAGTTTAGAGCGTGAAGTAAGAAATGATATTACGAAAAAGGGAGAAACTCATGCTGTAAATATTTTTGAAGAGAACTTAAAAAGTTTACTGTTACAACCACCGCTTAAAAACCATACAATTTTAGGGGTGGATCCTGCATTTAGAACAGGATGTAAACTCGCAGTTATCGATAGCAATGGTACATTTTTAGATAAGAATGTGATTTATCCACACAGCTCTAAAAATACAGAGAAAAGTGAAGCGATTTTTAAAGATCTTATCGAGAAACATAGTGTAACCTTAATTGCGATTGGTAACGGAACAGCATCTAGAGAGACCGAAGAGTTCGTAGCGAACTTCTTAAAAACTCATGAACTAGATATACCATTTATTATTGTCAATGAAGCAGGAGCTTCAGTATATTCAGCATCGGATTTAGCACGTGAGGAATTCCCAAACTTTGAAGTAGAGGAAAGAAGTGCAGTTTCAATTGCGAGACGTATTCAAGATCCACTTGCAGAGCTTGTTAAAATTGACCCAAAATCATTAGGGGTTGGTCAATATCAACATGATATTAACCAAAAATTCTTAAACGAGTCTCTAGACTTTGTAGTAGAGACAGCAGTAAACCAAGTAGGTGTAGATGTAAACACAGCATCTTATAAATTGCTTGAACATGTTTCTGGTTTAAACAAAACAATCTCAAGAAATATTGTAGAGTTTAGAGAAACGGAAGGAATTACAAAACGTTCAGATCTTAAGAAAGTAAAACGTCTTGGACCGAAAACATTTGAGCAAGCTGTTGGATTTTTACGAATTGTTGGGGGAGAAGAACCGTTAGATCAAACACCAATTCACCCTGAGCAATATAAAAATACGTATAATTTATTAAAAGAAATTGATGCGTCAATTGACGAACTTGGTGAAGAGAGTATTAAAGAAAAGTTAAATACACTCGATAAACGTAAATATAGTGAAGAGAATGATATCGGGCTTCCAACGTTAAACGATATAATCGATAGCTTAATCGCACCACTTAGAGATATTCGTGATAAGTACGATACACCGATTCTAAAAAGTGACGTCTTAGAAATTTCAGACTTAAAAGAAGGTATGAAATTATCTGGAACAGTGAGAAACGTTACAGACTTCGGTGCATTCGTAGACGTAGGTGTTGATCAAGATGGACTTGTGCATATATCACAACTTGCAAATCGTTATATTAAACATCCACTCGATGTTGTAAGTAGTGGAGATATCGTAGAAGTTACAGTACTATCAGTTGATGAAAAGAAAAAAAGAATTGCGCTAACTATGAAAAACTAACTTTAAAGTATGTCTCCAGTGATGGAGGCATATTTTTATGTAAAAAAAAGAGTGAGGTGAATCTGTACCGAACCCATAAATCCGGACATTCTTGTCCGTGAATTCTTATATGGCTTGTTTCCTGTATTGAACAGGAGACAGGCCATTTAATTTCTCTTTTATTCTTTTGTTGTTGTACCAATCAATATATTCTTCTAATGCCTCGATTAATTCTTGAACATTTTGATATTTAACACCGTAATAGATTTCTTGTTTAAGCAAACTAAAGAAATTCTCCATAGGTGAATTATCTAAACAATTTCCACGTCTAGACATACTCTGCTTGATATTATTCTGCTCTAGTAATTGTGTCCATTTGACATGCTGATAATGAAACCCTTGATCTGTATGAATCATGAGATTATGCTCTATAGGCAGCTTCTTAATAGCTTTCTCTAGGGACTCACAAGTAAATTTTACTGTAGGTGATGTAGAGATACTGAATGACACAATCTCACTATTATATAAGTCCATAATGGGTGAGAGATACACTTTTACATCTGAGTTGTCCACTTTGAACTCAGTTACATCACTGACATAAACTTCATTCATCTGATCTACGTTAAATGCTCTGTTTAGCTCATTATCTGCAATTTTTCCAACTTCACCTTTATACGAACTATACTTTCTACTTCTTGTTGTGAATTTCGTACACAATAAATTGTACTTCTTCATAAGTCTGAGCACTCTTTTATGGTTCACAATAATACCTAGATTCTTTAGTGCGAGTACAACTCTTCTATAGCCGTAAGTAAATCTAGATTCTTGAATGATGGATTGTATTTGTTGAACTAATCGCTGCTCAGATTCATTTACCTGATTTAATTTTTCTTTCCATTCATAAAATGAAGATCTTGGTAACTCAGAAATCTCTAACCAAGTACTCAGTTTAACTTCTGTTTTAATTTGCCTTACTTCTAGTACTACTTGCGTCTTTTCTTTGTTTGAGCACGCTTTTCCCGAAGCAAGGCATCCAACTTTTTTTGGTAAAGCAGTTTTGCTTCGAGGTACTCATTTCTTTCTCTTAGTTCAATAAGTTCTTCTCTCTCAGACTTTGATAGTTCTTTTGGTTCATCGTTATTCTTAGGCATAGTCGTTCCCTCACGTTTTCTAGGTCTTCCTAAAGTACCACACAAACCACTAAAGCCTTCCAAATCATACTTTCGCTGCCAACCAGCTATTGTAGATGGATTCTTGATTCCAAAGACTTGAGCTGTTTCTGAATAGGAAGTTTCGTTATTTATCCTATATTTTAATACGGATAACTTAAACTCACCAGAATAACGTGTTTTAGATAAACTTTTCTTTAAACCAACTTCGCCATAGAGATTATAAGCCATTATCCAATTGTTGATCGTGTCATGGCTTATATTAAACTCTTTTGAAAGAATGATTGCTCCAAAACCTTCTTCATATCTTCTTATAATTTCTAACTTCAAATCATAACTATACTTTGACATACGAATAACCCCCTAAATCCGTGTCCGGATTTAGGGGGTCAGTGCAATCCTCACTCTTTAATCTATATTAGTTATCTGTTTTAACTTGTACTGGTTTACCTTCAAATGGATGATCTCCATTTACAAGGTCAACATCGTTGATGTCGATGCCAAGTGCTTCTGCAACACCTTTACCGTACTCTTCATCTGCTTGGTAGCAGTTAAAGATGTGACGTTTCTTAATGTGCTCCTCTACGCCTTCCATTTCAATCGCAGTGTTTTTAAAGATTGTTTGTTTTCCTTCATCAGACTGGAGACGGAATAATTTACCTGGTTGTCCGTAGTAATTATCATCATCTTCACGGAAGTCATACTCATATACTTGACCAAGTTCTAAGTCTAATTCAGGTTGCTTTTTATCTTTTTGTGAGTTGTGTGCACCGTAACTATTTGGATAATAGTTAATATGTGAACCTAAGTTTCCGTCAACTCTCATAGCACCATCGCGGCTGAATGGGCACACGTTTGTTGCACCTTTAGGTGAGTTTACAGGGATTTGGTGATGGTTAATACCTAAACGGTAACGTTGCGCATCTCCATATGAGAATAAACGTCCTTGTAACATTTTGTCAGGTGAGAATCCAAGACCTGGAATAATGTTTGTTGGTGCGAACGCTGCTTGTTCTACTTCTGCGAAGTAGTTATCAGGGTTTTTATTGAGTTCAAATTCACCAACTTCGATTAATGGGTATTCACCTTTATACCATACTTTTGTTAAGTCGAATGGATTGTGGTAATGATTTCTAGCTTGTTCTTCAGTCATTACTTGAATGTACATTTTCCATTTAGGGAAATCTCCATCTTCAATCGCGTTATAAAGATCGCGTTGTGATGAGTCACGGTCTTTTCCGACTACTTCTTCAGCCTCTTCAGCTGTAAAGTTACGGATGCCTTGCTGCGTTCTAAAGTGGAATTTCACCCAAACACGTTCGTTATCTTCGTTAATCATTGCGTACGTGTGTGAACCGAATCCATGCATATGACGGAAGTCTGACGGAATACCGCGATCAGTCATTAGGATTGTCACCTGGTGAAGCGCCTCAGGTAACGATGTCCAGAAGTCCCACTGTGAGTTTGGATTATTAATATTTGTACGTGGATCACGTTTAACAACGTGGTTTAAGCTTGGGAATAATTTAGGGTCACGGAAAAAGAATACAGGTGTGTTGTTACCAACTAAGTCCCAGTTTCCTTCTTCAGTATAGAATTTAAGAGCGAAACCACGAATATCACGCTCAGCTTCAGCAGCACCACGTTCACCAGCTACAGTAGAGAAGCGTGCAAACATTTCAGTTTTCTTACCAACTTCTGCGAAAATATTTGCTTTCGTATATTTAGTTATATCGTTTGTCACCGTAAATGTACCGTAAGCACCAGAACCTCTAGCATGCATACGACGCTCTGGAATTACTTCACGGTCAAAGTGCGCCATCATATCTAAGAAATAAGGATCTTGCATAACTAATGGACCACGTGGACCAGCAGTAGCAGTATTTTCACGATCGCCTACAGGATTACCAAATAGAGTCGTTAACTTTTCTTCTTCAGGATTATAATGTTCAGACATAATGAACCTCCAAATTTAAATTAGAATAATTCTAAATAAAGTATAGCATACTAAATTTTGACTTGCAAATTAGTACAAAATTATAATTCCCTCATTATATAGATGTAAAACATATATTATTTAAAGTAGGTATTTGATATAGGTACTGATAAAAACAAAAAATATTGAGAAATCTAAACAATCGTATTGACAGAGAAATATAAAGCGAATATAATAGATATCGTTATCTTGATAAGCGGTTGTGGCGGAATCGGCAGACGCGCTAGGTTGAGGGCCTAGTGGGAGTTTATCCCGTGGAGGTTCAAGTCCTCTCAGCCGCATTAAAATTTATTCTTGCAAATATATAAAAGATAATGTATAATAATAAAAGTGAACGAGAGAAGTTCACGACTTATTAAAAATATTTCAACTTTACTGTTGACATTAAAAATAATGTCTGTATAATAGTAAGAGTTGAAGCAAAACGCGGGTGTAGTTTAGTGGTAAAACCTCAGACTTCCAATCTGATGTCGGGAGTTCGATTCTCCTCACCCGCTCCATTTATTTTAAACATTGAACATTGAAAACTGAATGACAATATGTCAACGTTAATTCCGATAAAGAGGTTACTTTTAAATGAAGAAGTAACACAACTAGAGCGACTAGTATAAAACGCGATAAAAGAGCTAGAGAACTCTTAATTATGGAGAGTTTGATCCTGGCTCAGGATGAACGCTGGCGGCGTGCCTAATACATGCAAGTCGAGCGCGACTGATTGCACCGTCCTTCGGGACACCGTAATCATCGAGCGGCGGACGGGTGAGTAACACGTGGGCAACCTACCCTTAAGACTGGGATAACCGCGGGAAACCGTGGCTAATACCGGATAATACTTTTATACAACGGTATAGAAGTTGAAAGGTGGATTTCTATCACTTAAGGATGGGCCTGCGGCGCATTAGCTGGTTGGTAAGGTAACGGCTTACCAAGGCGACGATGCGTAGCCGACCTGAGAGGGTGATCGGCCACACTGGAACTGAGACACGGTCCAGACTCCTACGGGAGGCAGCAGTAGGGAATCTTCCGCAATGGGCGAAAGCCTGACGGAGCAACGCCGCGTGTGCGAAGAAGGTCTTCGGATCGTAAAGCACTGTTGTTAAGGAAGAACGACAGTAAGAGTAACTGCTTACTGTGTGACGGTACTTAACCAGAAAGCCACGGCTAACTACGTGCCAGCAGCCGCGGTAATACGTAGGTGGCAAGCGTTATCCGGAATTATTGGGCGTAAAGCGCGCGTAGGCGGCGAGATTAGTCTGATGTGAAAGCCCCCGGCTCAACCGGGGAAGGTCATTGGAAACTGTTTCGCTTGAGTGCAGGAGAGGAGAGTGGAATTCCATGTGTAGCGGTGAAATGCGCAGAGATATGGAGGAACACCAGTGGCGAAGGCGGCTCTCTGGTCTGCAACTGACGCTGATGTGCGAAAGCGTGGGGATCAAACAGGATTAGATACCCTGGTAGTCCACGCCGTAAACGATGAGTGCTAAGTGTTAGGGGGTTTCCGCCCCTTAGTGCTGCAGCAAACGCATTAAGCACTCCGCCTGGGGAGTACGGCCGCAAGGCTGAAACTCAAAGGAATTGACGGGGACCCGCACAAGCGGTGGAGCATGTGGTTTAATTCGAAGCAACGCGAAGAACCTTACCAAATCTTGACATCCTCTGACCGTCATGGAGACATGATTTTCCCTTTGGGACAGAGAGACAGGTGGTGCATGGTTGTCGTCAGCTCGTGTCGTGAGATGTTGGGTTAAGTCCCGCAACGAGCGCAACCCTTAACTTTAGTTGCCATCATTAAGTTGGGCACTCTAGAGTGACTGCCGGTGACAAACCGGAGGAAGGTGGGGATGACGTCAAATCATCATGCCCCTTATGATTTGGGCGACACACGTGCTACAATGGGCAGGAACAAAGGGCAGCGAAACTGTGAAGTCAAGCGAATCCCATAAAACTGTTCTCAGTTCGGATTGGAGTCTGCAACTCGACTCCATGAAGCTGGAATCGCTAGTAATCGTGGATCAGAATGCCACGGTGAATACGTTCCCGGGTCTTGTACACACCGCCCGTCACACCACGAAAGTTGGTAACACCTGAAGCCGGTGGCCTAACCATTTGGAGGGAGCCGTCGAAGGTGGGACCGATGATTGGGGTGAAGTCGTAACAAGGTAGCCGTATCGGAAGGTGCGGCTGGATCACCTCCTTTCTAAGGATAATGGAACGGAAAGTTGACATATTGTATTCAGTTTTGAGTGTTATCACTCATCAGTACATTGAAAACCAAATAGAAGCAAAGATTATATATAAAAATATGATTTCAAGCGTAGAAACCGAGAACGACAAGTTCAAAATACACGCGCGATAGAGTAGAGATACTCTCTCACAAATTCATTACGATTAAGTAGTGAAGGGCGCACGGTGGATGCCTTGGCACCAAGAGCCGACGAAGGACGGAACAAACACCGAAATGCTTTGGGGAGCTGTAAGTAAGCTGTGATCCGAAGATATCCGAATGGGGGAACCCGGCATTTAATAATGTCACTCATATATGAACTGATTAGTATATGAGAGGTAGACCTGGGGAACTGAAACATCTTAGTACCCAGAGGAAGAGAAAGTAAACACGATTCCCGTAGTAGCGGCGAGCGAAGTGGGAAGAGCCCAAACCAGTATAGACTGGGGTTGTAGGACTTCAACGTGTGACACGACGATTTAGTGGAATAATATGGAAAGATTAACCATAGGGGGTAACAGTCCCGTACACGACAAATTGAAGTGCACTAGAAGTATCCTGAGTACGGCGGAACACGAGGAATTCCGTCGGAATCTGGGAGGACCATCTCCTAAGGCTAAATACTCCTTGGTGACCGATAGTGAACCAGTACCGTGAGGGAAAGGTGAAAAGCACCCCGGAAGGGGAGTGAAAGAGAACCTGAAACCGTGTGCTTACAAGTAGTCAGAGCCCTAAGTGGGTGATGGCGTGCCTTTTGTATAATGAACCGGCGAGTTACGCATACATGCAAGGTTAAGCAGGGAATGTGGAGCCGTAGCGAAAGCGAGTCTGAAATGGGCGAATAGTATGTGTGTGTAGACCCGAAACCAGGTGATCTACCCATGACCAGGTTGAAGTCCAGGTAACACTGGATGGAGGACCGAACCGACTTATGTTAAAAAATGACCGGATGAGTTGTGGGTAGGGGTGAAATTCCAATCGAACCTGGAGATAGCTGGTTCTCTCCGAAATATATTTAGGTATAGCCTCATATTATCATCGTGGAGGTAGAGCACTGTTTGGATAAGGGGCCCATCCCGGGTTACCGAGTTCAGACAAACTCCGAATGCCATCGATGAGATGTATGGGAGTCAGACAGTGGGTGATAAGGTCCATTGTCGAAAGGGAAACAGCCCAGACCACCAGTTAAGGTCCCCAAATATATGTTAAGTGGAAAAGGATGTGGCGTTGCACAGACAACTAGGATGTTGGCTTAGAAGCAGCCATCATTTAAAGAGTGCGTAATAGCTCACTAGTCGAGTGACGCTGCGCCGAAAATGTACCGGGGCTAAACATATTACCGAAACTGTGGATCCGTAAGGATGGTAGGAGAGCGTTCTATATGCATTGAAGCCAAACCGAGAGGGAAAGTGGAGCGTATAGAAGTGAGAATGCCGGTGTGAGTAGCGCAAGACGGGTGAGAATCCCGTCCACCGAATGACTAAGGTTTCCAGAGGAAGGCTCGTCCGCTCTGGGTAAGTCGGGACCTAAGCCGAGGCAAATAGCGTAGGCGATGGACAACAGGTAGAAATTCCTGTACCGGTGTAACACGTATGAGTGAAGTGGTGACGCAGGAGGAGAATCGAATCGCACAAATGGACGTGCGTGCAAGTGACAAGCTGTCATACCAGGCAAATCCGGCATGAGTGTAAGGTGAGTCATGATGCGGAGGGAAATGACCCGAAGATCGATATTCACACTGCCAAGAAAACCCGCTAGCGAGTGTTAGACTGCCCGTACCGCAAACCGACACAGGTAGTTGGGAAGAGAATTCTAAGGTGAGCGAGCGAACTCTCGTTAAGGAACTCGGCAAAATGACCCCGTAACTTCGGGAGAAGGGGTGCTCATGAAAATGAGCCGCAGTGAATAGGCCCAAGCGACTGTTTATCAAAAACATAGGTCTCTGCCAAACCGAAAGGTGACGTATAGGGGCTGACGCCTGCCCGGTGCTGGAAGGTTAAGAGGCGTACTTAGCGTAAGCGAAGGTACAAATCGAAGCCCCAGTAAACGGCGGCCGTAACTATAACGGTCCTAAGGTAGCGAAATTCCTTGTCAGGTAAGTTCTGACCCGCACGAAAGGCGCAACGATTTGGGCACTGTCTCAACGAGAGGCTCGGTGAAATCATAGTTCCAGTGAAGATGCTGGATACCCGCGACAGGACGGAAAGACCCCGTGGAGCTTTACTGTAGCTTGATATTGAATCTCGAGTACACCTGTACAGGATAGGTGGGAGTCGAAGAAGCATGCACGTCAGTGTATGTGGAGACGCTGGTGGGATACCACCCTGGTGTACTTGCGGTTCTAACCCGGTACCGTGATCCGGTACGGAGACAGTGTCAGGTGGACAGTTTGACTGGGGCGGTCGCCTCCTAAAGTGTAACGGAGGCGCTCAAAGGTTCCCTCAGAATGGTTGGAAATCATTCAAAGAGTGTAAAGGTATAAGGGAGCTTGACTGTGAGACCAACAAGTCGAGCAGGGTCGAAAGACGGACTTAGTGATCCGGTGGTTCCGCATGGAAGGGCCATCGCTCAACGGATAAAAGCTACCCCGGGGATAACAGGCTTATCTCCCCCAAGAGTTCACATCGACGGGGAGGTTTGGCACCTCGATGTCGGCTCATCGCATCCTGGAGCTGTAGTCGGTTCCAAGGGTTGGGCTGTTCGCCCATTAAAGCGGTACGCGAGCTGGGTTCAGAACGTCGTGAGACAGTTCGGTCCCTATCCGTCGTGGGCGTAGGAAATTTGAGAGGCGCTGTCCTTAGTACGAGAGGACCGGGATGGACATACCACTGGTGTACCAGTTGTCGTGCCAACGGCATAGCTGGGTAGCTACGTATGGACGGGATAAATACTGAAAGCATCTAAGTATGAAGCCCCCCTCAAGATGAGATTTCCCTACAGATGCCAGAGAGACGATCTGGTTGATAGGTTTGGCGTGTAAGTATGGTGACATACTCAGCGGACAAATACTAATTCATCGATGACTTATTCAATATGATAAAGCGTGTATCTACGAATTGCTTCTATTTGGTTTTGAGTGTATTGTCTAGTGACGATAGCGGAGAGGCCACACCTGTTCCCATGCCGAACACAGTAGTTAAGCTCTCCAGCGCCGATGGTAGTTCGGTTTGCCCGTGCTAGAGTAGGACGTCGCTAGGCACTCAGTGGAGACCCAATAGGGTCTCCTTTTTTTATAACTTTTTTTAATTTTGAGGTAGTTTATTATGAAAAAAACTATTAATATAAACGATTTAAATGACACTAAGGAGTTAGCGAGTAAATTAGCTAATCTTATTGAATCTGGAACAGTTATTTTATTAAGTGGAGATCTTGGTGCTGGTAAAACAACTTTTACACAAGCATTAGGTAAATCTTTAGGTGTGAAAAGAGTAATGACATCTCCAACATTTAATATTATTAAGTCTTATAATTTACCTAAATTTAAAGTCCATCATATGGATTGTTATCGACTAGAAGATAGCGATGAGGATTTAGGCTTTGAGGAGTATTTCAATAATGAGGATATTACAATAATTGAATGGTATAATTTTATTGAAGAATACTTGCCAGATGAGTATTTAAAGATACATATCGAACATATAACTACAGATAAGAGACGATTTACTTTATGTTCTAAAGGTGAAGTATATGATCGTATAGTAGGTGAATTATAAATGAAGACATTATATATTGATACATCAAATCGTGCATTAAGTGTAGCTATTGCTGATGAAGTCTTGCTTGCGGAAATTAATATGAATGTTTCTGGTACACACTCTGAATCATTGATGCCTGCAATTGATCAAGTTTTAAAGTTAGCAAAACTTGATAAATCTCGTTTGGAAAGAATTGTAGTTGCAAATGGACCTGGTAGCTATACTGGATTAAGAATCGGTGTTACTGTTGCAAAAACATTGGCAATAGCTTTAAATATACCAATCTATACTGTTTCAAGTCTACTTGTTCTTGGAGCGAGTTATAGAGGAGTTGTCGCACCAATGATGGATGCGAGACGTGGTAATTGTTTTAGTGCGGTTTATGATGTTGATCAAACAGGTGTAAATGTGTTAGAAGAGCCAAAACTAAGAACTGGTGAAGAATATTCCAAATTCGTTTTAAAATATGGTGCGGTCGTTGTGCATAATACGCTAGAAAAACAATCATTTGAAGTAGATGGTGTGCATACAACACCGAGAATCGCTTCAATTATAGGCATGGATGAATCCGTGTTAGAGAAAGTGGATGCACATGACGTTGTTCCAAATTATCTACGACTGACTGAGGCAGAGAGAAATTGGCAAAAGAATCAGTAAATATTCGTAAGATGGAACCTAAAGATATATTAGATGTACAACATATCGAGATTGTATCATTTGTCGATTCACCATGGACAAAAGAGACCTACGTTCATGAAATTCATAAAAATCAATTTGCACACTATTTTGTATTAGAAAAAAATAATAATGTGATTGGTTATATCGGTGTCTGGATTGTAATTGACGATGCGCAAATTACAACAATTGCAATTAAGCCTGAAGAACGTGGGAATGGTTATGCGAGTCAGCTAATGGACTTTATCATTGATTATTGTCAGCCTTCAGTAAAGCAGTTATCTTTAGAAGTTAATGTAAACAATGAAAATGCGATTCATTTATATGAATCAAAAGGATTCATATATGGTGGAATACGAAAAGATTATTATGGTATCGGAAAAGATGCACATGTCATGTGGGTGAGATTAGATGGAGAAAAATATTAAAATATTGGCGATTGAAACGAGTTGTGATGAAACAGCAGCAAGTGTTATTGAAAATGGAAATCAAGTACTATCAAATGTCGTACAAAGCCAAATAGAAAGTCATAAACGTTTTGGTGGTGTAGTTCCTGAGGTTGCTTCAAGACACCATGTTGAAATGATTACTCGTGTCATTGAAGAAGCACTAAAGAATGCTAACCTTACAGCAAAAGAACTCGATGCAGTCGCAGTAACATATGGACCAGGGTTAATAGGTGCATTACTTGTTGGGGTTAATGCAGCGAAAGCATTTGCATTCGCACACGATTTACCACTAATTCCAGTCCATCACATTGCCGGACATATATATGCGAATCAACTCGAGCATAAGATTAAATTTCCACTTATTTCATTAATCGTTTCAGGTGGACATACAGAGCTCATAAAGATGAACAATCATTTAGATTTTGAAGTAATTGGTGAAACCTTAGATGATGCTGTCGGAGAGGCTTATGATAAAGTTGCGAGAGTTATAGGACTACCGTATCCAGGAGGTCCAGAAATCGATAGATTATCAAAAGAAGGAAAAGATACGTATGATTTTCCACGTGCACTTCAAGATGATAGTTATAACTTTAGTTTTAGTGGCCTAAAATCACATGTCATCAATAAACTTCATAACGAAAAACAGAAAAACATCGAAATCAATAAAGCAGATGTTGCTAGAAGTTTTCAAGAGAGTGTAGTTGATGTATTAACAACAAAAACGATGCGTGCATTAAAAGACGAAAATATAGAAACACTTATTATTGCAGGAGGAGTTGCAGCAAACAGTGCATTAAGAGAGCGATTTGAAACACTTACAAAAAAGAATAATATAGAGCTATATATTCCAAGTTTAAAATATTGTACTGACAATGCAGCGATGATCGGAGCGGTTGCGTATGAACAGTTTAAACGCGGAGACTTCGCAGATTTAAATTTAAATGGACAAAACTATATAGAGATTGAAGAAGTATATTAACACATCAGTAATTCTGATGTGTTTTTTATTTTTAAAATTTGAATGACAATTATTTTTATTTAGTGTAAGATTAAACTGAACATAAATAATATTACAACATTGTATAATTAAACAATAAAATTTAAAAGGATGGTTTTAAATGACGTTTAAAAAGAAAATGTTAGTATCATCAGCAACGGCGGCATTATTAATTAGTGGAGGACATTTACCTGTATCTGAAGATATCACAAACTTATCGTCGGAATTTGTTGCGAAAGCAAACGAAGTTGGCGAAGATAATTGGCAAGATGATGAAATGGTAGATTGGGTAAATAACCATAGAGCTGAGCAAACACAACCAGATGGTTACGGTGATTATAATGACGTTCCTGTGGAGAATAATAATCAATTAACAGATTTTGCGAATTGGAAAGCACAAAATATGGCACAAGAGGGTTACTTCACTCATAATACGCCAGATGGTCAAACAGTTACACAACAATATGAGAATAGATATGGTGACGAGAGAGAGTTTGACGCTGATTACGATGGTTACATTGCTGAGAATATTTATCAAGTAGAAAGTGATTTAACGCAAGAAGAATTTGATGTTTATGCGTTTAATGGTTGGAGAAATTCTAAAGGTCATAACGAGAATATGTTAGCAAGTAGAACTGATATGGGCTACGGTTCTTATCGTCATGAGGATAATGGTAAAGTTACTTGGTATGGAGTTCAAGTTTTCGCAGATGATTATGAAAAACGTAAGAAAATTTTAGAAGATAATGCTAGTTTTGATGAAAGTGGTATGCCTACTTATCACAACTCTTTAGAATCATACGATAAATCATATAACGCAGAAGATATTGACCCAGAAAAAGTCAATAATAGTAATGAAAAAGTTGAACAACCAGATGAATCTACTACACCTCCAGCAAACCCAGAAACTGATAAAGAGGAAAAGCCAGGACAAGTAGAATCATCTGATCAAGAAAACCAAACACCAGCACCAGATGAAACAGATAAGGATGATTCATCTGAATCTATTACACCTCCAGCAAACCCAGAAACTGATAAAGAGGAAAAGCCAGGACAAGTAGAATCATCTGATCAAGAAAACCAAACACCAGCACCAGATGAAACAGATAAGGATGATTCATCTGAATCTACTACACCTCCAGCAAATCCAGAAACTGATAAAGGACAAGATTCAGAGCAAGTAGAATCACCTGATCAAGGAAATCAATCACCAGCACCAGATGAAACAGATAAGGATGATTCATCTGAATCTACTACATCTCCAGAAAATTCTGAAACTGATAAAGGACAAGACTCAGAACAAGTAGAATCATCTGATAAAGAAAACCAATCACCAGCAACATCAGAAGACCAAAATGATGAGACAGAGCAAGATGAGTCTAAAGTAGAAAAAGATACGAATGGTAATGAAGAGAATTCAGAATTAGACGAAGATTTAGAGACTGACAAAGAAGATAATTCAACTACACCACCTGCTAACACTAAAGATAATAGTAAAGTAGCAAGTGAAGGGAATAAGGGTAATTCATCTACTACTGATAAATCTGATTCAAAAGTTGTCGATAAATCTGAGGGGCAATCAAATGTAGCTGAGAAGACAGAATCAAATGATAAAAGTGAGTTACCAAATACTGGTGAAGCAATGGATCAAAAAGGCTTAATTTATGGTATTACAGCGCTATTTGTAGGACTTGGGCTATTCCTAACAGGAAGAAGACGTAAAGAAAGTAAATAAGTAATATGAAGGGTTCTATTTCTGATATATCAGGAGTAGAATCTTTTTTTGTTGTGAAAAAGCTTTTTATTAGTTGAGGAGAGTAGAGAAGTTGTCTAACAGAAAAGATAGTAGAAAAGTACACTATTACTTATGATAAGAAGCAGTCTAACCAAAGAGATAGTATAGAAGTACACTATCATTTGCGATAAAATTGCGTTTAACTATAAAGATAGTGTATAACTACACTATAACTTACGATAAAAGACAATCTAACGAAAGAGATAGTAGAAAATCACACTATCACTTCCGATAAATCAATAAACCATCTAAATCTCTCGTGTCACCACCGATCCAATACATAGAATAAATCAAAATAAAAAAGTTATACACAGCTGTGGATAACTCTGTGCATAACTTATGGATTACTTGTGTAAAATATAAAAGATTTTGTGGAGAACTATTCAAATTCTGCAAGCTCTAACTCTATTTCTTCCCATCGGGATAACTTTTCTTCAAGTTTCTCTTTGAGTTCATTTAACATTTCATTTAATTCGTTTACCTTTTCAAAATCGTTGAAAACTTCTGGGTCTGTCATTTCTGTCTCAATTGTTTCAATTTTTAATTCGATTTTTTCAATGGATTGTTCTAGCGATTCTCCTTCTCTAGATAGCTTTTGCATAATACTACGGCGCTCTTTTTGTCTTTCGTAATCATCGTTTGTTACATGTTCGTCTTTATTATCCTCAAATAATAGCTGAGCATTTTCTTCTTCTTTTTTATGAACATAATATTCATAATCACCGTTAATAATTTTAGTTTTATTAACATCCATCTCCATAATGCGATTAGCGAGTTTTTTAATGAAATAACGGTCGTGTGATACGGCGATTAAAGTGCCTGGATAATCTATCAACGCTGACTCGAGCATCTCTTTACTTTGAATGTCTAAGTGGTTTGTCGGCTCGTCGAGTAGTAATAAGTTATTTTTTTGTAGCATTAGTTTTGCGAGTTGAATTCTCGCTTTTTCTCCACCGCTTAGCTGATAGACATGCTTATTGACATCGTCTTGTGTGAATAAAAATTGACCGAGTATTTTACGAATGTCTTGCTCTTGAAAATGTGGATATTCTTTCCATAATTCTTCTAATATCGTATTTCTAGAGTAAAACTCTGCTTGTTTTTGGTCATAGTATCCGATTGAAACATTTGTCCCGTACGTAATCTCGCCTCCGAGTTTTGGTAACTTTTTAGCAATCGTTTTAATTAATGTCGATTTACCAATACCATTTGGCCCTAGAACAAGTAATCGATCTTCTTTTTCCACAAAGAAGTTTAACTTTTCGTTTAACACATTATCGTAACCAATTGCGAGATCTTTCACTCGTAAAACATCGTTTCCACTTTCTTTTTCAATATCAAAATGGAACTTTGCTTGTCTCGTGTCACGTGTTGGTGAATCGATTCGGTCCATATGTTCAAGCATTTTACGCCTACTTTTTGCCATCCCACTCGTTGAAGCACGTGCAATGTTACGATCTACAAAGTCCTCAAGTCTTTGGATTTCTTTTTGTTGGCGCTCATACATTTTTAATTGACGTTCGTATGTTTTTTGTTTTTCATTTTGATAATCTGTGTAATTACCGAGATATAGTGTACCTTGATTAAATTCAATCTCATAAATTTTATCTACTATTCTATCTAAGAAAAATCTGTCGTGTGAAATCACAACAACTGATCCCGTATAACGATTTAAGTATTTCTCTAACCATTCAACAGTTTCTAAATCTAAATGGTTCGTTGGTTCATCGAGTAGTAGTATATCTGGGCGATATAAAAGCATTTTTCCAAGTTGAAGGCGAGTTTTTTGCCCACCAGAGAATTCACTAATTGGGCGATGTAAGTCTTCTAAAGAAAAGTTAAGTCCTGTAATTACTGTTTTAATTTCAACATCGATTGTATATCCGTTATGTTGTTCAAAAAAGTTTTGTAAGTACTCTAACCGTTTGACGTTCTCTTCATATTCAGGATGCGTATATTCGTGGTCTGTTAACCATTTTGTAACTTCGTCGATATCATCTTTTGCTTTTAATACGTCTTTAAATGCGAGGTTCATTTCTTCTAATACGGTTTTATCTGACTCTAAAGACATTTCTTGTGTTAAATAACCAATCGATATATCTTTTGGAGTAGATATATGACCGCCATCATAGGATAATTCGTCTGCCATAATTTTCATTAACGTTGTTTTTCCAGCACCATTTCCACCGACAATTCCAATTGTTTCTCTCGATTTCACTTCTAAACTAATATTTTTTAAAATCTCGGTCGAACCGTAGTTCTTTTGGATGTTTTGTAAACTCATGACAATCATATGTAATCCCTCTTTCTTAGTAAGTGTAGTGTATCATGTAATCTATTAAAAATACGATGAAAAATCCTAAAACATACAAAATTGTATGATATAATTAAATGACAATAATTATGAGGTGAGTCTTTTGTTAAAGAAGAGGAAAATTCCTAACGCGACATTAGATCGATTGCCTTTATACTTCAAATTCTTTAAGCAAAGTGAAGAAAATGGTGTCGACCGCGTGTCTTCACGTGAAATTAGTGAAGCACTTGATATAGATTCCGCAACAATTCGACGTGACTTTTCATACTTCGGAGAGCTTGGTAGAAAAGGCTACGGATATAATGTCCGAGCACTTGTTAAGTTTTTCTCTGAACAAGTCCAAGGTAACGGTATTAAAAATGTTATTTTAATTGGTACAGGTAATTTAGGTAGTGCATTACTTAACTATAATTTTACAAAAATTCATGATAAAATAAATATAGCAGTTGCCTTTGACATAGACGAAGAAATTGTCGGAAGTACAATTAATGGTGTTGAAGTTATAGATATTAGTGAATTAGAATCTGTAATTAAAGAAATCAACGCTGAAATAGCGATTTTAACTGTACCTGGTCAAGTTGGTGTTGAGCTTTCACATGATATAGAGTCCTATGGTATTAAAGGTATTCTAAACTTTACGCCAGAAAAACTCGCAGTATCAGAGAAAGTAACTGTACATAACATAGATTTAAGCGTTGAAATGCAGGCGCTATTATTCTATATGAAGCATAAGTATTAGGAGGGGAAAAAATGAGTGTATTTATTCCTATGACTTTAGGAGCTGTCGCTCCGGTTAGTTTAATCATAATTGCAGCAGTTGCTCTTTTAATTTTCGGTCCAACTAAATTACCACAGCTTGGTCGTTCAGTTGGTACAACTGTTAAAGAATTTAAAGAAGGATTTAACGGTTTAGGCGAAGATTCAACTGAAGATGATAAAGACAAAAAAGAAGAAGTCGTTAAGATTCAAACTAAAAAAGAAGACGAAACAGTTCAAAAATAGTTTATAAAAAAGGTGGCGCGTGCCACCTTTTTTAGGTGAGGTGGCTTTATGCACGAGAAAAAAGAAATAATGGAGCACGTGGAAGAATTACGTAAGCGTGTATTGTTTACGTCGTACTTCTTTGTTGCAGCACTGTTTGCTGGGTTTTATTTTGCAAAGCCTCTCGTAAATTATTTACAACATGCACCGTGGCTTGAAATGACCGAGATGCATGCATTTAACGTAACAGATCCATTAAGAATATATTTAACGATGATTGTCATCATCGCATTTATAATTATATTACCTGTTGTTTTATATCAGTTTTGGGCATTTGTAAGTCCTGGATTATACGAAAAAGAGCGTCAAGTGACACTAATCTACATTCCAATCGCATTTTTACTTATGTTACTTGGGATGGTGTTTGCGTATTATATTGTCGTACCATATATTGTAAAATTTACATTTAGTCTATCGATTGAAATGGGTATTGTAAGTACGATTGGCATTAATGATTACTTCGGATTTTTAGTTCGTACAGTATTACCGTTTGGTATAATATTCCAAATGCCGATTTTAGTGTTATTCGCAACACAACTCGGGATTATAACACCGATGTTTTTAAAGAAAAATAGAAAATATGCGTACTTCATTTTATTTGTAGTAGCAGCACTAATCGCACCACCAGATGTTATGACGCACTTTTTACTTACGTTACCAATGATTTTACTTTATGAAATTAGTATTTCGGTATCTAGGATATAGACGATACTTAAAAGCAGAAGAAGCAGCACTGAAACAATCCTTAGAGGAGGACTAATAACTATGGGGCGTATTGAAGACTTTGATTCCTTTGAAACTGAAGAGATGATTAAAACAACAATGACAAGTAAATGGCGATTAAACTATCATGTTCAACCAGTAATGGGTAAGCTTGGTGCGCCTTGTGGTTTCTTTTACATTAACGGGTTATACCACTTATTTTATGAATGGACGCCATCTGTAACAGACGAAGAGAAATACTTATATCACGTAACAAGTGAGGACTTAGTCCACTTTAATAATGAAGGTATAAAAGTTCGACCAGACGATTTATACGATAAGTATAATTTATATGGTGGCAGTTTATCGTTAATTAATAATGAATTAACACTCTTCTTCACTGGTGAGCAAGAGAAAAATGATGGTATACATACATATCAACTGGCTGGAACAGTAGATACTGATTTTAATGTTAAAAAATTTTCTACACCAATTTTAAGAGAAATTGAACCTGGCTATAATACATATTTTAGAAATCCGTACGTATTTTCTTTTGACGGTGAAATTAACATGATGATTGGTACGATGAATAGTGATGAATTTGGGCGAATCATTATGTACCGTGGTAAAAGTTTAAATGATTTAAAATTCATTGGAGAAATTAATACTGGCTACGATATGTTTGGATACTTCTGGGAATCACCAGAATTGTTTCATTTAGACGATGCAGAAGTGTTAATAATTAACCCAAGAGGTCTCGATAAATATAAAGACTTGTTCTGGAATATTTATCAGTCTGGATATATGATTAACGATTTTGAATACGGATCGTTATTTGTTAATCACGATGACTATAGGGAATTTGACTCTGGCTTTGATTTTTATCGTCCAGTGACATCAACTGATAAAGACGGTAGACGTGTATTAATCGCTTGGATGTCCGCCCATGAAAGTAAGTATCCTACAGAGGTTGATGGTTGGAAAAATGCATTAACACTGCCTCGCGTGTTAAACGTGTCTAACGACTTTTTAATTCAAACGCCGCATCCAAATTTAAAATCATTACGTAAAGAAAAGCTTACAGCAATGGGATATTTTAATGAGCATCGAAAACAGCTGACAGATTTTTATGGATCGAGTTACGAATTAAACATTGACATTAAAGAGAACAACGCGAGAGAACTTAATTTCATGTTAAGAAAGAGTAACCGTGAGGAGACGATTATTCATTATAATACTGATGAAAATCGAATTACGTTAGACCGTACGTTTAGTGGTGCGTTAATTTCAAATGTCGACGGAACAAAAAGAAGTAAAGTATTAAATCGCCCATTAGAACATTTACAAATATTTATGGATGAATCTTCTATAGAAATATTTATAAATGGTGGAGAACATACGATGACAGCAAGAATTTTTCCGCGAGAAGAATCTGTCGGAGTTGAAGTAATGACTGAAGACGGTGATTGTTTCGTTGAGATGACGCATTATAAATTAGGAAAGTTTAAAGAGAATCCTATTTTAACGAGCCGTAAAAAAATCTAATCATATATACACTGGAGGATGATTAAATGTTTTCCGTGCTAGAACTTATTCGTAGAAGATACGAAACGTTTACCCCTGTAGAATTAAAAATCGCAGATTATATATTAAATCATCCAGAAAAAGTTATAGAAATGACTGTGCAAGAAATCTCAAAAGAAAGTGGTACGAGTGACGCAGCAGTTATCCGCTTTAGTAAAAGGCTCGGATTAACGGGAATTAAGTCGTTAAAAATTGAATTAACGAAAGAACTCCAAGAACTAGACACTCACCCGTTATCTAGAAACATTAATCTTTCAAAAGATAAAGAATCGATGATCTTTCAAAAAGTATTCCAAAATTCTTTAAGAGCGTTACATAGTAATGAGACACTTGTCGATCGTAAAGAATTAATTGAAGCGGCAGTGCTAATTAATAAAGCAGAGAGAATTGTATTATTTGGAACAGGAGAATGTCAGTTTATCTGTTTAGATTTTCAAAATAAATTGCTCGAAATACATCCATCGGTATACGTCGTAAATGATTTAACAACATTAAGACATCGTTTTAAAACACCCACTTCAAAAGATTTGTTAATTACTGTAAGCACTGACTATAACCCAGAAATTGTTAAAGCTCTACGTCTTGTCAATGACTATCCAATTAAGACTTTAGCGATTACAAATGATTTAAACCAAATAAAAGCGAAATCTGATTATACGATTTCATTTACTGAAGAAGAAACAAATACAGAACTTATGATGACGAGTAGAATTGGTCTTTTTATGGTACTAGACATTTTATTTTTATATACGAGTAAATATAAAAACATCAATGTTTTAAAGTAATTGTTAAGTGATTATTTCATCATCGTTAAGCTTTTGTAACAAATGATTATTTCGGTAGATTAATAAATACCAATTTACTATACTTAGTATCAAGAAATACATAGAAGGGGGCATAGGTGTGAGAGCATTAAAATTATTATCTACTATATTTTTATTAAATATTATCATTTCGGTACAACCAGTTCATGCTGAAGAAGATGCTGTAGAAACATCTCCAAAAATCGAGACAAACGCTGTCGATGAAGGTGCTGGTGAAAATGTGTCCGGAGAAGAGTCAAATGACCAAGAAGAAGGTCAAAATGAAAATCAAGAAAATGGTACGACTGAAACACCTACAGAAAACACCCCAGAAGCACCTAAAGAAAATAATGATAATAATGGTAATGTAGACACACCACCACAAGGTTCGGGTTCAGGTGAACTAAACAGCCCAAATGAGATTGATAAACAGTTAAAAGAATCTGACGAACAAGTGCTTGATGCAGTTCGTGTAGAAGAAAAACCTAGTGATTATAATAATTACGATACGAATGTCAACACTCAACAAGAATTTGATAATAACTCTAGTGAAGTTGTCGAAGACAACACAGTAGTATCAAAAGAAGATCACTCGAAAGGTAAAACAAATAACAATAAAAAAGATAGTAAAAAGAAAACACCACATGGCGCGAAAGAATTACCAAATACAGGTATTCATGAAAATATAGAATTAATCTATGTATTAGAAATTGTTTTATTAACATCAGGGTTACTTTTATTATTTAGAAAATCTTCAAAAGTTAAAATTAGAAAATAATAGGGTCACGTTAGTGACCCTATTTTTTATAAGTTTTTATCATCAATGTTATCTAAGTGCGTTTTTACGTATTCAACAATTTCTTTTAACGTACCATCTTCAAATGGTGAATTTAAGTTCGCTGCTTTCACTAGTTCACCAAATGGTAAAGAACCGCCAAGTTTACATAGTGTTAAATAGTCTTTAAACGCGTTGTCGAAATCTTCATTTGCACGTTTAAAGAATTGTAATGCACACACTTGTGCGAGTGTGTAGTCAATGTAGTAAAATGGCATATCGAATAAGTGACCTTGTCCGTGCCAGAAAGCACCATCTACATATCCAGGAATATCTTCATAGTCTCTATCTGGAAGGTAGACAGCTTCAATTTTCTTCCATTCTTCACGTCGCTCTTTTGGCGTTAATTCAGGATGATCATATACGACGTGTTGGAATTCATCAATTGCCACTCCATACGGTAAAAATTCTAATGCACCTGCGAGGTGAGAGAATTTAAACTTATCTGTCTCTTCTTCAAAGAATAATTCCATCCATGGATACGTAAAGAATTCCATACTCATCGAGTGAATTTCACATGCTTCGTGTGTTGGCATAATGTATTCAGGTACAGAGAAGTTACGAGAAGAATACATTTGGAATGCGTGTCCTGCTTCATGAGTTAACACTTCAATGTCTCCTTGAGTACCGTTAAAGTTCGAGAAGATAAACGGCGCTTTATAGTCTTCGATGAAAGTACAATATCCACCGCCTTCTTTACCTTTTTTTGCTTCAACATCAAAAAGGTTTCTTTCAGACATAAATGTATAAAATTCATCGGTCTCTTTAGAAAGCTCTTTGTACATTTTTGCACCATTTTCCATAATTGCTTTAGTGCCACCTTTAGGTGTTGGGTTACCTGATTTAAATTCATATGCTAAGTCGTAATATTTTAAATCTTCTACGCCGATTCTTTCTTTTTGACGTTTTCTTAATTCAGTTACGTAAGGAACGACGTAGTCTTTCACTTGCTGGCGGTAGTTTTCTACCATACTGCGGTCGTAATCGATACGGTTCATATGAATATAACCAAGTTCAGTATAGTTATTATAGCCAAGCGCAACAGCCATTTCATGACGTTTTTTCACGAGTTCGTCGTAAATTTCATCAATTTCATCGCGGTGCTCTTTCATAAATTTTTGTTTCGCGTGAATTGCTGACTTTCTAACATCTCTATCGTCGTTAATCATATACGGTGCAAACTCAGTTAACGCGAGTTTTTTACCGTCATATTTAATTTCTGCTGAAGAAAGTAAAATTGAGTATTTAGAAGCTAGTGCGTTAATTTCACTCATTAAGTCTTTAACTTTCGGATCGAAACCTTTCAGTTTATTTTCAACTAATGAGAATAATTGTTTACCGTATAGTTCTTCTAACTCTTTACGAAACGGGCTGTTTAGAAGTTCTTCATAATAATCGTTTGTGATTGCTGAAAGCACAGGTAAATTTTTATCGTAAAATTCACGTTCTTCTAAATAGAATTTATCTTTCGTATCAATTGAAGAACGAATTGTTGCGATTGTTACCATAGAGTAAATATGTTTAATTTTATCGTTAAACTGATTGATAACAGTTTGTTGAGATTCTAAAGAATCCGCTTTCTTAAAAGCGTTTAATAAGCCATCGACTTCTTTAGAAAATAGATCAAAATCCGGACGTTCATATTTAAAATCTTCAAATTTTGTAACCATCATTTTCACTCCTATTTTTTATGTTACTATTATTTTACTATACTATATTAATAAAGTTTACGCTCTTAAAGTAGCAGAGTACTTTGTTAATTTAGTATAATAAATATAGATTTAAATAAAGGGAGTTTAAATATGAAAAAATTTCTAGTACCTATTGGTGTGGTACTTGCGGTTGTTATTTTTTTAGCAATGTTAATCATGCCAAAGTATAACAGTTTCGTTCAACTGGATGAAACAGTGAATCAAAAAGAATCACAAATTGAAACGCAACTTCAACGTCGTGGAGATTTAATTCCAAACTTAGTCGAAACGGTAAAAGGCTATGCATCACACGAAAAAGAAGTATTTGAAGACGTTGCGGATGCGCGTGCTCGTTTAGCAGGTGCTGAAGGTGTGAGTGAATTAAGTGAAGCAAACGATGAAATGACAGGTGCATTATCACGTTTACTCGCAGTAGCTGAAAACTATCCAGACCTAAAAGCAAGTGAACAATTTACAGGACTGCGTGATGAACTCGCAGGTGCTGAAAATAGAATTGCGACTGCACGTAAAGATTATAACGAAGCAGTTGAAGAATATAACAGACAAACTCGTTTATTCCCAGGTAACATTATCGCTGGTGTGTTTAATTTTGAGAAGAAACCATACTTTGAAGCAAGTGAAGATGCTAAAGAAGTACCAGGCGTAGATTTTAATACGAATCAAGAGGATAACTCTGGTGATGAGTAATGAAGCGGATATTTCCACTTCTTCTCATCTTTATATTAATTGCACCATCTGCTGAAGCAGCGCGTGTAGATCTACCGAAACTTAACCAAAATCATTATTTCGTTCAAGATAATGCAGAAGTGTTAACTTCTGAAACAATTAACGAATTAAATGAACTTGGTACCCATTTAGAAAAAGGAACAAGTGTTGAAATGCTACTCTTAACGATGCCGTCAACTGGTCAAGAACACCGTCAAGATTTTGCACTACGTGCATTAAGAGAATACGGTGTTGGTAAAAAGGAAAAAGATAACGGCATTGTTATATTTTTTAATAATGATAATAACAATGAATTTAATAACCGAGGAATTGACGTTCAAGTAGGTTATGAAATTGAAGGGTATTTAAATGATGCTAAAATCGGTAAAATTATCGACGACTACGCACTAGAAGATGCTAAACGAGGAGATTACGACAAAGCATTAAAAAATCTCTATAAAGCACTATACGAAGAAAGTTTAAATGCCTATGGATACGATGAAGAAACCGGCGAATTTACAAATGAACAACCAGAAGAAACTTCTAATGATGATGAGTTTTATACATTTTTATTTAATACGCTCGTTTTAGTAATTGTTATTGCAATATTATTTTACATTGTGAATAAAAATAACCGAGGTGGCCCACCACGTGGAGGTAGACGACGTCCGTCTTATCGCCGTAGTGGAACACCGATATTCTTCCCTTCAGGTGGAAGTGGTGGTGGATTCTCTGGCGGAAGCGGTGGCTTTGGAGGCTTCGGCGGAGGAAGCGGCGGTGGCGGAGGCGCTGGCCGTGGATTCTAGACTAACCTTGACATAAAAATGTCAAGGTTTTTTATGTTACATGAATTTATAGATGTTAAAATTAAGTGAGGAGGGATAACATGCTAACGAACGAAGAAAAAGATCTCGTTAAAGCAACAGTTCCATTATTAAAAGAACATGGTAGTGAAATTACGAGCACATTTTATCAGCGTATGTTCGAAGACCATGACGAATTATTAAACATGTTTAACCAAACAAATCAAAAGTTTGGAGATCAACCAAAAGCACTTGCAAACACAGTACTTGCAGCCGCTGAACACATCGACGATTTAGAAGCGATTGTACCAGCAGTCATTGGAATCGGTCATAAGCATCGTGCATTAAATGTAAAAAAAGAACATTACCCTATTGTCGGTAAATATTTACTCATCGGTATTAAAGAAGTACTTGGTGATGTAGCTACTGATGACATTATGAATGCTTGGGAAAAGTATTATAATCAGATTGCTCAAATATTTATTGATGTAGAAGAAAAAATGTATGAAGAAGCAGCTTGGGACGGGTTTAAACCATTCATTGTAAAAGAAAAAGAGTATTTAACAGATGATGTGATTAGATTCACTGTTCAAAATGATGAAGCATTACCTGAAATCATTCCAGGTCAGTATATTACAGTTAAAGTTAAACCAAAAGATTACCCCTACGAAGCTTTAAGACACTATTCGATCTGTTCTATTAATACAGCGGATGGTTTACAATTTGCCGTTAAACGTGAAGGTGAAAAAGACGAAGCAGGCGTAGTCTCTCATTATTTATTTGATGAATTAAATGAAGGAGATATTATTGAACTTTCAGCACCAGCTGGTGATTTCTTACTAGATCATTCAGATGAAAAACTATTATTTATTGCTGGAGGAGTTGGTTTAACGCCGATTATGTCTATGGTAGAGAGTGCCGTAAAATATAATAAAGACATTGATTTAATCATATCGACGACTGATGAAACAACACTACCATTTAAAGAAGAACTAGAATCATTAAAAGACAAAGTAAATATCACCATTAGATATACTAAAGACGATGGCTATTTAACAGCAAATGATATTAGTGGTTATGATGATTATTCAATTTATATATCAGGTTCATTAGCATTTAACCAAGCGATGATTAATGCTTCTCTAGACAATGAATATGATATGAGTAAAGTACATTACGAAGCATTTGGACCAAGAATGAGTCTAGCAGTATAGTTCAATTTTCCGAGTGACTAATCACTCGGAATTTTTTATAAGTAATTCCTATTGACTTACTATGATTTATATATTACATTAATTCATAGCATTTAAATATGAATTATTTGGAGGATGTTTTATGATTTGGACTATAGTAAGTGGGCTAATAGTCGGAATCCTTTTAGGATTCGTAATGCAACGTACTAGGTTCTGCTTAACTGGTGGATTTAGAGATATGTACGTTCAAAAAAATAACAATATGTTTTATGCCTTACTGATTGCAATTACAATACAAGCGATTGGTTTAATTGCTCTAACAGGGTTTGGTGTATTAACAATAGATAATGGCACATTTCCTTTAATAGGTACAATTATCGGAGCATTTTTATTTGGTATCGGTATCGTTCTTGCAGGTGGATGTGCAACAGGTACATGGTATCGTGCAGGTGAAGGTTTAATAGGAAGTTGGATTGCACTCGCAATGTATGCGTTATTCGCAGCGATGACAAAAAATGGACTTTTAAAACCAGTGATGGAAGGTATGAACAGTAAGACTGTTGGAAATGCAGATATGGTATCAACAACAGGAATTCCATTTACCGTATTAGTATTGATTCTTACTGCTGTCACATTATATTTTGTCATTAAAACTTTAAGAAAGCCTAAGAAACAACGTGCAAGTTTACCACAAAAATTTACCGGAGCTCGTCACTTCTTTTTTGAGCGTAGATTCCACCCATTCACTGCAGCAATTCTAATTGGAATTATTGCGCTTATCACTTGGCCAATTTCATATTCAACAGGAAGAGAGAGTGGCTTAGGAATTACAACACCATCATCAAACTTAGTTATGTTCATAACAAGTGGAGATGTAAATTATTTAGACTTTGGAGTTTTCTTAATTCTAGGAATTTTCGTTGGATCTTATATTGCTGCTAGAGGCTCAAGAGAATTTAAATGGAGATTACCAGATAAAATAACAATTAGAAACTCAGTCTTTGGAGGAGCATTAATGGGATTCGGTGCAGCATGTGCAGGCGGATGTACAATTGGTAATGGACTTGTTGCAACAGCAGCGATGTCTTGGCAAGGATGGATTTCATTACCATTTATGATTTTTGGTACATGGTTTATGAGTTATTTCTTATATGTAAAACCAATGAAACAAGCAATTGAAACACCGGTACAATCTAATTAATAAGGAGATATATTATGGTTTATGAACTTGGAACTGTAGGAATGGTATGTCCATTTCCTTTAATCGAAGCACAAAAGAAAATGGAAACATTAGATATTGGAGATGCTTTAAAAATAGATTTTGACTGCACTCAAGCAACAGAAGCTTTACCAAACTGGGCAGCTGAAAATAACTACAATGTAACTGAATTTGAGCAGTTAGATGATGCGTCATGGACAATCACAATTGAAAAAGTGTAAAATTAAATAGAGTCCAATAGAAATCCCTTTAAGTTATACTTAAAGGGGTTTTGTTTATATTAATATTTAAACTTTAATGTATTGGAGTAATGTTATGAAAAAAGTACTCATATATGACGGAGATTGTAATTTATGCAGTCGATTTATCAATCTAGTAGTTAAAGTGAATAAAAATGATGACTTGTATATTACGGACTTTAATAGTGAATGGTTTAAACAACTCCCATTTAATATCGACACTGAAAGTGTGTCGTATCTCTCTAAAGATAAAATATACAATAAGTCAAACGCGGTCATTCATATGTTGATGGATGCAAATCAATTATTTAAGCCAATCATTATACTAAAGCTTATTCCTAAAGGTTTTAGAGATAAGCTATATGATATTGTTTCAAATAATAGATATAAATATAAAAGTGCATGTTCGGTAAAATCTGTAAAATTTTACCGAATGTATTTAAAATAAAACTCTCAAGAAATTCTTGAGAGTTTTACTTATATTATCGTATTGAATATGGCTTTAATGATAATTAAGCCGTTCGTTTGAAGTTCTTCTAATTGTTCAATTTGATCTTTAAATGTGAGTTGTAGTAATACAACACATCCATTCATTAACATATGAACGACGATTGGAACGAGCAGTCGATTCGTCATTACGTAGACAAAACTAAAAACATAACTCATACCGACGTAAATTAAAATATGCGTAAAATCAAAGTGCGCGAATGCAAAAACAATTCCTGAAATTAAACCTGCAATTAAAAATGCAGCGACTTTATTCATCGGTAGTCTCTCGTATATTTCAGCGAAAATTGCGCGTCTAAATACATATTCCTCGATAATCGGACCAATTACAGCAACAAATAAAATCATATATGGCATGTTAGAAATCATTTCCATAATATGTTTTGTATTTTCACTTTCCATTGGATTTCCTAACAGACGGAAGTTAATTTGTGCGGTAATGATTTGTGCAACGTATGCGAGTATTAAACCACCAAAAATCCATGCGATTGTTTGTAGAGGTGGTGTTTTAGCGCCTCTTTCAAAGATATTTTTATCTTTATGAATATTACCTAAAATTAAAATAACGATAAGTCCGACAACGTAAATGACGAACTGATACGGCATATATAAGCTTAAAATTTCTTGAACACTCGCGCCTGGATTTTTAAGTGCGATATAAAGTTGGATTGGAATACCAGCGATTTGAATAACTCCAAACATTACGACGATAAATAAACTATATATAGTTCTATTCATATACAAACTCCTTAAAATAAGTCTCTAGACAATAGTACCATTTTACAATATAAAACATGAAAACTAAATGCTATAACTTGAAATTTGACTATCTTTGATGTATTATAAAAATCAGTTAGCAAATCACATTGATGAGTGCTAAAAAACGATTATTGGGGAGGACTCAAACGATGTTAAGACCTTTAGAAAATAGAGTGATTTTAGATATTAGTAAAGATAAAAAAGAAGAAACTACATCTTCAGGTATTATTTTAACTGGAGATTCATCAAAAGAAGAACCGGTCTACGGTGTAGTTGTCGCAGTCGGACCTGGACGTACGTTAGATAACGGTGAAGTTGTAAAAATCGGCGTCACTGAAGGTGACAAAGTCGTCTACAACTCATTTACAGGAACAGAAGTTGATTACGAAGGTAAAAGTTATTTAATCGTACCCGCTCAAGATATTTTAGCAGTAGTAGAATAAGGAGAGATATGAATGGCTAAGGAACTTAAATTTTCTGAAGATGCACGTCAATCGATGTTACAGGGTGTTGAAAAACTTGCAAACGCAGTTAAAGTGACACTTGGACCTAAAGGTCGTAACGTCGTTTTAGATAAACAATTTACAGCACCACTCATTACAAATGATGGTGTCACAATCGCAAAAGAAATCGAGTTAGAAGATCGCTTTGAAGATATGGGTGCAAAACTCGTATCTGAAGTTGCGACAAAAACAAACGACATCGCTGGTGACGGAACTACAACAGCGACAATTCTCGCGCACGCGATGATTGAAGAAGGTCTTAAAAACGTGACAGCAGGCGCAAACCCTGTTGGCATTCGCCGTGGAATTACTAAAGCAGTTGAAGAAGCGGTTAAAGCACTAGAAGACATTTCTAAACCAGTACAAGATAAAGCATCAATCGCTCAAGTTGGTGCAATTTCAGCAAACGACAAAGAAGTCGGAGAATTCATCTCTGAAGCGATGGAAAAAGTCGGTAATGACGGTGTTATTACAATCGAAGAGTCTCGCGGGTTAAATACTGAATTAGAAGTTGTTGAAGGTATGCAGTTTGACCGTGGATATTCATCTCCATATATGGTGACTGACTCAGAGAAAATGATTGCTGAACTTGATAATCCGTACGTCTTAATTACCGATAAAAAAATTACGAACTTCCAAAACGACTTACTGCCAATCTTAGAGCAGGTCGTTCAACAAGGTCGTCCAATTTTAATTATCGCAGACGACGTAGAAGGGGATGCACTTGCGAATCTTGTATTAAACAAATTACGCGGAACATTCACAGCAATTACTGTAAAAGCACCAGGATTTGGTGATCGCCGTAAAGCAATGCTTGAAGACATCGCGGTCTTAACAGGCGGACAAGTGATTACTGAAGACCTAGGACTAGAGTTAAAAGATGCTAGTCTAGATATGCTTGGTACTGCTTCAAAAGTACATGTCGATAAAGAAAATACGACAATTGTTGAAGGAAGCGGTGACGAAAACGCGATTACTGGACGTATATCTCAAATTAAAGCTCAACTTGAGGAAACAGACTCAAGTTTCGATAGAGAAAAACTACAAGAACGTCTTGCAAAACTATCTGGTGGAGTCGCAGTTATTAAAGTCGGTGCGGCAACTGAAACAGAAATGAAAGAACGTAAACACCGTATTGAAGACGCATTAAACTCAACACGTGCAGCAGTTGAAGAAGGAATCGTTGCAGGTGGTGGTACAGCGTTAGTCGAAATATATGACAAAGTCGCATCACTAGACGCAGAAGGCGATGAAAAAACAGGTATAAACATCGTACTAAAAGCACTCGAAGCACCAGTAAGACAAATCGCAGAAAACGCTGGACTAGAAGGTTCAGTCATCGTAACGAAACTAAAAGAACAGACAAACGGATTCGGGTATAACGCAGAAACAGACGAATGGGTCAACATGATAGAAGCGGGAATCGTTGACCCTAAAAAAGTCACACGTTCAGCACTCCAAAACGCAGGATCAATCGCATCAATGTTCTTAACAACAGAAGCAGTCGTCGCAGACATTCCAGAAGAAGAAAACATCGGAGACATGGGCATGGGCGGCGGCATGCCAGGGATGATGTAAAAGATAACTAAGCCTAGTTCCAAGTGAACTAGGCTTTTTATCGTATAGATTGGTATAATTTAAATACATACTAAGAGTTAGAGGTTTTATAATGAAAATTAGAAATACAATATTTACACTGTTAGTCATTAGCTTTGTAATGCTGCTGCTGGCGAATTTTATACCAGAAAAACTGGGTGGATTTTTATTTTTATTTTACATCATACCAGGGATTTTATTTTTTGTAAGTGCTGGGATACTCGCGTTTAAGAAAGATTAGATTTATAGAAATTAGTATTTGAAGAGGCTTTTTATCTTATTAAGCTAGATAAAGAGAATTGTCTGCGGATAAAAAATTAGCCGATGCTATGCGGAGTATCGGCGGTGAGTTTCTAATACACCGACAATAAAGAGAGTATCGTCGGCTAAAAATGGAAATAGCGAATTTCACCGACTATTTGTTGAGTACTATCGGCGAACAGAAATCTCGCATTCGATACTCCAATCTGCGTCGGTGAAAATTACTTTTAACCGACGATTGGTGTAAATCACAGAAATCGTCAACGAAATTAGATACTCGTACCTCTATAAAGGTACTATTGTCAATGAGATTTTGTGGTGTTTACGATAATTAGAGTATTGTTTACGAAATCACCGAAATTTCGATTTTCGTTGACGATATGCTTCAAACTGTCTATGATAAAAAAACTCATTGACGATACTTCGTTCTCTGTCAACGAGTTTAGTTTTTCGTTAACGATATCTTAAATCATCTACGAAAAAATTTTTTCATTAATGATTTCATATAAAAAGACACACTCATAAAGAGTGTGCCTATTTTTCTTCATCTGGTGCCGCTTCATATATTTGATCTTTTATGTCATCATTTGCTTCTAGGTTAAAGTTTAATACGACATTTAAAAATATCGCTGCTAAACTTCCCATAACTATACCACTTTCTGTGATAACTGAGATGCTTGATGGTAAACTGCTGAATACATCTGGCACTGCAGTGACACCGAGTCCAAATGAGACTGAAATCGCGACGACCATTAAGTTGTTTTGGTTATCAAAGTCTACTGTACTAAGCATTTTAATTCCGTACGCACTGACCATTCCGAACATTGCAATCATCGCGCCACCTAGTACTGAATCAGGTATTGCGAGTGTTGCTGCACCTATTTTTGGCATCAGACCGAGAATCATTAGCATAACTCCAGCGATGTAAATAATTTTCAATTTACGTACACCAGATAACTGAATGAGTCCGACGTTTTGACTGAATGTTGTATATGGTAAAGAGTTAAATAGTCCTCCGAGCATAATCGCAAAACCTTCTGCACGGTATCCACGTTTTAAATCTGCTTCACGAATTTCTTTATCGGTAATATCGCCGAGTGCGAAATATACACCTGTAGATTCAACTAAACTGACCATTACAACTAAAATAAGTGTCAGTATTGGCACTAAATGGAATTCTGGCGTTCCGAAGTAAAAGACGGCAGGTAAATGTAACCATGATGCTTCTTTTACTGGAGATACATCAACTTGTCCGAAAAATGCCGCAATAACTGTACCGACGACAATTCCAATTAAAATCGCAATCGACGCGAAAAATCCTTTGGCAAATTTTAAGACAAAAAGAATAATGAGTAACGTAATAAACCCGAGACCAATGTTTTCAAGTGATGCAAAATCATCGGCACCTTGTCCGCCAGCGAAGTTATTTAACGCTACAGGAATCAGTGTTAACCCGATAATTGTTACGACAGATCCCGTTACGACGGGCGGGAAGAATTTTATCAGTTTACTAAAATATTTCGCGATAATAACGACAAATAACCCTGCAGATAAAATTGCACCATAGACACTTTCAATACTGTATGTATTTGCGATATTAATAATCGGTCCGACAGCGGTAAAGGCACATCCTAAAACGACCGGCAGTCCGATTCCCATGAATTTGTTTTTCCGCACTTGTAAAATTGATGCGACACCACACATCATTATGTCAATTGAAATTAAATATGTAAGTTGTGCGGTTGAAAGTCCTATGGAAGAACCAACGATGAGTGGAACGATAACAGCACCAGCATACATCGCGAGGACATGTTGAAGTCCAAGCGATGCATCTTTTAAATTTTGCTGAAGTGCCATTAATTGTCACCAACAAATTTGACTTGTTTGTCATACATTGATTCAATACGAGCGAGTGACTCCACACGGTAACCTTTATCGCGTAAGATTTTACCACCGCTTTGGAATGCTTTTTCGATGACGATTCCAATACCGACAAGTTCTGCGCCTGATTGTTCTACAACATCAACTAAAGCACCTGCCGCTTCACCATTCGCTAAAAAGTCATCGATAATAAGCACTTTATCATCTTTAGATAAAAACTTTTTCGCCACTGCAATCGTATTTGTTTCTTGCTTAGTATATGAAAATACTTGTGAAGTGAATAGATTATCATTTAATGTTAATGATTGTCTTTTTCTACCGAATACAACAGGAATATCTAAAAGCATACCGACCATTACGGATGGTGCGATACCTGAAGATTCAAGTGTTAAAACTTTTGTAAATTCGACGTCTTCAAATCGATGAATAAATTCTTGTCCAATTTCTTTCATTAAAAGTGGATCAATTTGATGATTTAAAAAAGAGTCGACTTTAAGTACGTTTTCGTTTAATGCTTCACCGTCATTTAATATGCGCTGTTTTAAAAGGTCCATAATAATCTCCATTCCTATAATAATGTATAAATGATAGCAGAAAATTATCAATACAACAATAAGCGAACGCTTACTATCAATTAGGTTTTTCTTCTTTTGTACCAAGTCCAATGCCTGTGATTGCATATATAAGTGCAAATACGATACATAAATAACAAGGAATCGCCCATATAGCATATTCATTGACTCCAACGCCGAGTACTTCTAAATAATATATAGCTGACACACCCCAAGGGACAAAAGCAAGAACCATAGTCCCGGAGTCTTCTAGTGTACGTGACAGAGTTTCAGGTGGTAAATTTTGATCTTTATAAGCATCTCTCATAAGTACACCGACCATTATTATAGAAATAGATGCAACTCCTGATGTAAAAATGATAATTAAACTACCTAAAATTGTTGACGCAATTAGGCCAGCTTTACTCTTAATATACTTAAAAAATGAATTTAAAATAGTATCTAAACAACCCGCAACTTCTACAATTCCAGCAAAGGCATATCCACAAAATATAGTAACTACAATTGTGGTCATAGAAAAAATACCTCCGCGGTTTAGAAGAGACTGTATAGATTCAGAATATGTTGTTTTACTATCTATCATTTCTGTAGTAAAACCGTTGGCCATTGAAGTAACACCGTCAACAATCGAAAAACCATTAGACAAAGTACCAATAATAATCGCAAGTAATGAAGATAAAAACATGACTGGAACAATCGGTTTTCTTGTAAAAGCGCCCCAGAGTATCAATATAAAAGGTAACAACATAAATAAATTAAAGTTGTATATATCATCAAGTTGATTTAATAAATTATTGACACTCGATGCATTTACGCTCTCGCTTTCAAAACGACGACCTACAATAAACCAAATTATTAAACCTACAATAGAAGCCGGTACTGTTGTCCAGAGCATATGTTTTATATGTGTATAAAGATCTGTTTCAACAACTAAAGCTGCAAGGTTTGTTGTATCTGAAAGTGGAGAGAGTTTATCTCCAAAAATCGCACCTGAAATGATCGCACCCGCAGCAATACCAAGTGGTATATTTAACTCAGTTGCTATTCCCATAAGTGCAACTCCAGCCGTCGCTGTAGATCCCCAAGCTGTTCCTGTTGCGACTGAAACTATCGCGACAATTACAAATGCCATAACTAAAAAGTAACTCGGATGAATTAATTTTAAGCCATAATAAATTAACATCGGTACAGTTCCAGAGTAAATCCACGTTCCAATTATAATACCGACGACAAAAATAATGAAAATTGCTGGCATTGCTGTTTTTAGGTTTTTAATAATATTATCTTCCATTTCATCCCAAGACACACCAACTCTTAAAGCAATTACAGCTGAATATAGTGCTGTAATTAAAAGTAGGGGTTGAATAGGGATTTCATATATACCAAATCCAATTCCGATTAAAGCAGCAAGGACAATAAAACATGATATCGACTCAATAAATGTAGGTTTTCTTTTCATATATACCTCCTAAGAAATTAAATGAAATTATTATTTAGTTTCGTGAATATTTGATTTAATAAACCCGGATTCTTCTAACTCATACGCAAGTTCTAGTAATCTATCTTCTTCACCTTTACGTGCAATAAACATACTGCCTATTGGTAGTCCATCTTTTGTTTCATACATTGGAAGGCTAATTGCCGGTTGACCAGTTAAATTTATCGTCCAAGTATATGGACTGTACATGCTACTTACTTTGAATACTTCTTCAAATATATAAGACGTTTCTTCATCAGACAAGTTTTCTATATTTTGTAATTTTTCAATAGATTCTTTTGAAGGACTAAAAGCATCGATATCTTTTGTTGGGCCATTCATTGTTGGTGTTAAATAAAAGTCATAATTATTATCGTCAAGGAAACTATGATATAAATCACTTAGCGTATCCCAGTAGTTTAAAGACTGAGTATACATCCATCCTGGTACTCTTAGTCCTGCGTTATACATTCCATAAGAAATAAGCTCAACATCATCTTTTTTAATTTCTCTACCTAAAGCTTTTTCCATATCTTTAAACATCGCAGCGGTTTCAACCATGTTCATAGTAAAATACGAATGAATAGCTTGTTGCCCGTCTACTGGTACATTATCTTCGACAACTATATGTCCAAGCTTTTTAAGTTTTTCTACTGCATCATTCAAACTATCAATTGCGGATTGATTGACTTCAGAACCAATCGGTGATTCATAGCTATATGCAATTTTAAGTCTCTTTTTAGGTTTACTCAGACCATTAAGGTTTAAGTTTGGAGGTAAGTATGGAGAAGCGATCGGTCGATTGTCCATTACTTTAAGTAATTCATATGTCTCTCGGACTGATTTTGTTAAAAAGAAATCGATTGACGCACCTTGCCATTGTCTGTAACTTCCTGGACCGCTTGTTGTACGTCCTCTTGTAGGTTTTAGTCCAATAAGACCGTTTAAACTTGCGGGTATTCGAATAGAACCACCGCCATCGCTGCCAGATGAAGCAGGGACCAGGCCTCGTTTTAAAGCTGCGGCAGCACCACCACTAGATCCACCAGATGTTAAGGGCTTACCAAATGGAGAATATGAATTACCGTATAATTTAGAATCAGTAATCATTTTAAATCCAAATTCAGGCACGTTTGTACGTCCGACAATGACAAATCCGTTCTCTATTAATTGTTTCACGAAGTTACTTGAACTTTTCGGAATATAATCTTTAAAAAGTTTTGATCCATTCGTCGCTGGAATGCCTGCTTCTTCTTGTCCAAGATCTTTAACAAGAATTGGAACACCGAAAAATGGAGGCAAGTCTTTTATATTTTCAGAAGATAAACTTTCTAACTTTTTATCCATGTCTTTTGCGATATTAAGCGCTTGATCTTTTTGTATATGAATGACAGCGTTCATATCGTCGTAATGTTCGATATTATGTAACGCACGCTCGACGAGCTCTGTTACACTAACTTCTTTTTGTTTTACTTTTTCGCTATAGTATAATGAATCATGATTAAATAAAGTCATTAAAAAATCTCCCTTACGAATTTACTTATTAGTATAACTAAGAAAAGAAAAAGTTTAAAAAAGAAAGGTGTTACTAAATGGACCGTTATGAGTATTTAGGAACTGTGAAGTACCATTTACAATCATTAACTAGTAAACAACAAGATAAAATAATCGATTCGTTATTGAATCGATTTCGAGAAAAAGATGACGATGACGCATTAATTAACGAGTTAGGTGCTCCGGAAACACTAGCTGAAAAATATTTATTTAATAAAAAAGATTTGACGGTAGATGACGATGTTACACACTTTAAGTTTGAAACGACGTTTGTTCCTGTCTATGTTTATGAGTCGGATGATGAGTATCTACATTTTAACGTAACGAAAGATATCGATTTGGAGAAATTTCAATATGAAGTTAACGAAGGTGTATTTAGTCTTAATTTAAAACTGTCTCATGCAAGTAAAAACACGCGTTTAGAAATATATTTACCAGATAAAAAAATCGATCGCGTTGAAATGATTCAGCACTACAGTTCAATTCATGCGGATTCTATAAAAGCGAAAGATATACAATTTAAAAATGATGTAGGTCAAGTGATTATTAAAAAAGTAGAAGCAGATACGTTAACGTGTTATCTACAAACAGGAGAAATGAGAATTGATGACGTTGATACAAAGCATTTAAAATTTAACGTCAGCACTGGGAAACTCGTTTTAGATAATGTAAATCAAGATCAGCATATCGACGGTAAAGTCGCAACAGGTAATGCGATGATTACGCTAGATAAGATGTTTGATAATGCAGAGTTAATTCTAAAAGAACAGTTCGGTGCACTTATTATCGATGGATACGATGAGGAAATTGATGGAAAAGTACTTGGAAATGGAGAGTATAAAGTAAAGCTCGTTGCAAGTTACGGAACGTTAATGATAGACACGAATTAAGTCTATTTGACTTAATTCGTGAATCTATTCCAGGGATAGCGGTTTGGAGGAGTACTTGTAACTGTAATAACTTCATCTTTAGTTGGATGTTTAAATTTAATTTCAGAACTCCATAAAGCGATTTGTTCGCCGACTTTACTATTTTTGTTATATCGTTGATCTCCGAAAATTGGAGCATTTTGATTTGATAGTTGTACACGGATTTGATGTGAACGACCAGTATGAAGTTTAACTTCGAGTAGACTGAGTGCTTCATCTAGACCGATAGTTTTATACTCAAGCACTGCGTGTTTAGCATCTTTTGCACCTTTACTCGCGACAAAAGATGTGTTCGTTTTACGGTTTTTGACTAAATAATCTTTTAGCGTGCCATTACTCTTTAGATGTCCTTCTACTACAGTGACGTAACTGCGCTCAAATGTATTTTTACGAATCTCATTGGATAGTCGGCTCGCAGCTTTAGAAGTCTTCGCAAACACAATCGCACCGCCAACAGGGCGGTCAAGACGATGGACAAGTCCTAAAAATACGTTGCCTGGTTTATGATATTTTTCTTTAATATATTCTTTTACAATTGTCAGCATGTCTTTATCATTAGAATTATCTGCTTGAACGGGGATATTATTTGGTTTTGTTACAGCAATGACGTGGTTGTCTTCGTATAAAATATCTAGCTTCATAATTAAACCTACTTTTTGTTATATTGACTTTAACGGTATCATAATAATGATTATAAGACGAACGAAATAAACAAAAAAACCGAAATCGTTATTGATTTTGTACCGAACCCATAAATCCGGACATTCTTGTCCGTGAATTCTTATATGGCTTGTTTCCTGTATTGAACAGGAGACAGGCCATTTAATTTCTCTTTTATTCTTTTGTTGTTGTACCAATCAATATATTCTTCTAATGCCTCGATTAATTCTTGAACATTTTGATATTTAACACCGTAATAGATTTCTTGTTTAAGCAAACTAAAGAAATTCTCCATAGGTGAATTATCTAAACAATTTCCACGTCTAGACATACTCTGCTTGATATTATTCTGCTCTAGTAATTGTGTCCATTTGACATGCTGATAATGAAACCCTTGATCTGTATGAATCATGAGATTATGCTCTATAGGCAGCTTCTTAATAGCTTTCTCTAGGGACTCACAAGTAAATTTTACTGTAGGTGATGTAGAGATACTGAATGACACAATCTCACTATTATATAAGTCCATAATGGGTGAGAGATACACTTTTACATCTGAGTTGTCCACTTTGAACTCAGTTACATCACTGACATAAACTTCATTCATCTGATCTACGTTAAATGCTCTGTTTAGCTCATTATCTGCAATTTTTCCAACTTCACCTTTATACGAACTATACTTTCTACTTCTTGTTGTGAATTTCGTACACAATAAATTGTACTTCTTCATAAGTCTGAGCACTCTTTTATGGTTCACAATAATACCTAGATTCTTTAGTGCGAGTACAACTCTTCTATAGCCGTAAGTAAATCTAGATTCTTGAATGATGGATTGTATTTGTTGAACTAATCGCTGCTCAGATTCATTTACCTGATTTAATTTTTCTTTCCATTCATAAAATGAAGATCTTGGTAACTCAGAAATCTCTAACCAAGTACTCAGTTTAACTTCTGTTTTAATTTGCCTTACTTCTAGTACTACTTGCGTCTTTTCTTTGTTTGAGCACGCTTTTCCCGAAGCAAGGCATCCAACTTTTTTTGGTAAAGCAGTTTTGCTTCGAGGTACTCATTTCTTTCTCTTAGTTCAATAAGTTCTTCTCTCTCAGACTTTGATAGTTCTTTTGGTTCATCGTTATTCTTAGGCATAGTCGTTCCCTCACGTTTTCTAGGTCTTCCTAAAGTACCACACAAACCACTAAAGCCTTCCAAATCATACTTTCGCTGCCAACCAGCTATTGTAGATGGATTCTTGATTCCAAAGACTTGAGCTGTTTCTGAATAGGAAGTTTCGTTATTTATCCTATATTTTAATACGGATAACTTAAACTCACCAGAATAACGTGTTTTAGATAAACTTTTCTTTAAACCAACTTCGCCATAGAGATTATAAGCCATTATCCAATTGTTGATCGTGTCATGGCTTATATTAAACTCTTTTGAAAGAATGATTGCTCCAAAACCTTCTTCATATCTTCTTATAATTTCTAACTTCAAATCATAACTATACTTTGACATACGAATAACCCCCTAAATCCGTGTCCGGATTTAGGGGGTCAGTGCATTTCGGTTTTATCATGTTTAATTATTTTTTATTTACTGAAGCGTCGTAGATCTTTTCTACTGAATCTTCAAGCATGTTGTTGAATTCTTCATCAGTTTGATCGACGGATAATCCTTCTGTTAATCCGCGTGAGAAGCTTGCGATGATACCATCGTTTTCTTTTAATAGTTCGTTTGCTGTTGCACGGCTATACCCACCTGATAATGCAACAACACGAATCACACGTGGGTGTTCGACTAATTCTTTAAAGTTGTTTCTTACTGAAGGGATTGTCAGTTTTAGCATGACGTCTTGTCCTTCTTCTAATTTGTCTAATTCGTCTAAAATCGCAACTTTCATAATGTCTTCGATTTTTTCTTTATCTTCTGAGTGAATATCAACTTCTGGCTCGATGATTGGTACTAAACCTTTGTCTAAAATTCTTTTACCGATATCGAATTGTTGTTTTACAACTTCTTTAATTGCATCTTCATTTGCTTCATGAATAACTGAGCGCATTTTTGTACCGAAGATGCCGTGTTCGTTTGCACGGTCTAATAACTCATCAAGTTCAGGCATTGGTTTCATTAACTGAACACCGTTTTCTTTATCTGCAAGTCCTTTGTCTACTTTTAAGAATGGTGCGATACCTTTATCAGTTAAATATTCAGCAGTGTATTTACCATCTACTTTACTTTCCATTGTTTGTTCAAAAAGAATTGCACCTAAAATTTTGTCACTCGTAAATGCTGGTGACGTCACGATGCGTGTACGCATTTTGTGTACAAGATCAAACATTTCTTCTTCAGTATCGTAGCTATCTTCAGAGATACCATATAAGCGTAAAGCTTTAGGTGTTGAACCACCACTTTGGTCTAACGCTGCAATAAATCCATTACCATTTGTTACTTTGTCTAAATGTGACATGAAAGAATTCCCACTCCTAAAATATTATTAAGCATATATTGCCTATCACTTACATTATGCTAAATTTTTCAAGATAGTTCAATAAGTAAGTGTATTATGTATAATAGATTTATGAGTAAAGTTAAATTAAATAATATTAGTAAGTACTTTAAAGAGAGCACTGCACTTAATGATGTGAGTTTTAATATTAAAGAAGGGGAGTGCCTCGCAGTTGTTGGACCGTCTGGGTCTGGCAAAAGTACGATTTTAAGAATAATCGCTGGACTTCTAGAACCGTCAAGCGGTGAAGTTTTTATAGAAAATAAAAATATGACCTATTCCAAGCCAAAAGATCGTAATTTAACGTTTGTCTTTCAAAATCTTGCATTATACCCACACTTAACAGTAAAACAAAATATCGAATTTAGTATTAAGAAAAATATGAGTAAAGAGGAGTTAACAACGCATGTTGAAACGATTGCGACTGAACTGGATATTTTTAACCATTTAAATAAGCGCCCACATGAACTTTCAGGCGGAGAAAGGCAGCGTGTCGCCCTCGCTAGAAGTCTTGCGACAAATGCGGATATTATATTAATGGACGAACCACTTGCGAGTCTTGACACAAGTTTAAAGCGTGAAATTACAGATCTTATTTTACGTATTAAAACTGAAGAGAAAAAAACGATTATCTATGTCACACACGATCATAATGAAGCAATGAAATTAGGCGATAAAATACTCGTTCTTAATGACGGAGAAGTCGAGCAGTTTAGTGACGCATCTCTAGTATATAGTCATCCGAATAATCCGTTTGTCGCACAGTTTTTCGGAACTCATCCGATGAATGTTTTTAAATATCATGGTAAACTTTGTGGGGTGAGACGAGAAGACATTTATATTGTAGAAGACGGTATTAAAGTACAAGTGATAGACGTAAACAAAATTGGTGGAGATATATTTGTATCATTTACATATAAAAATCAGCGACTTGTCTTACTCACTAGAGAGAATAATATAGACATTGGTGATGAAATAAATATACAATTTGAATCACTACACGAATTTCAATAAGGAGAATTGTTAATGGACGTTATTAAACCAATTTATGATAGAAAAAGTACAAAAATATTTAAGAAAATTGAACCGATTTCTAAAGAAGCGGTTGAAACGATTATAGAAGCGGCAATCCAAGCACCAAATCACCATATTACAGAGCCTTGGAAGTTTTTTGTTATGCAAGGTGATAATATGCAGAAGTTCTATGATGCTGCGGTGGAATTCCAAAAAAATCGAGATATTACTGAAGAAGAATTTGAACGTATGAAAGTGAAAATGGTCAATAAAACAATGGTCGCACCAACAGTCATTTTAGCAGTCTATAGTAAAAATAAAAATAAAACACGTGGTAAATATGAAGAAGACATATTAGCAGTCGGCGCTGCGATTCAAAATATGCTCATTCAAGCGACGAGCATGGGTATCGATTCGATTTGGAAAACTGGACCTGTTTATAATAGTAAAGAAGTAAAATCAGCATTAGGTATAGAAGAAGACGAAGAAGTCGTTGGAGCTATATTCTTCGGAGAAAACGATAATGCAAAAGAGCTTAGTAGAAAACGTACAGACAAAAAAGAAAAAACAATTTGGTTATAAAAAACCATCCCTTTTAATAAGGGATGGTTATTTTATTTAAAGAGCTGCAAATTGTGCGTCGTGTAACGCGCGGTAAATTCCTTCGGTATTTTCTAATAGTTCTTCGTGACTACCAGATTCTTCTATTCCATTTGGTGTCACAACTAAAATACGGTCTGCATTTTTAATTGTTGCGAGTCTATGTGCGATAACGAGTGTTGTACGACCGACTGCGAGTCTATTTAATGCAGATTGAATTTCTCTTTCAGTTTCAGTGTCTAACGCACTTGTTGCTTCGTCTAGTATTAGAATTGGTGGATTTTTTAAGAACATTCTTGCGATAGAAATTCTTTGTTTCTGTCCACCCGATAATTTAACCCCGCGCTCTCCGACAATTGTATCGAGACCGTCCTCATAACTATCTACGAGATCTTTCAGTTGTGCTTTATAGAGTGCATCGTAAATCTCTTCATCTGTCGCGTCAGGTTTACCATAAGCGACGTTTTCTCTTAATGTTCCAGAGAATAAGAAGACATCTTGTTGGACGATACCGATATTTTCTCTTAAAGATTTTAGAGAGTACTCTTTAATGTCGACACCATCGATTTTGATTGAGCCACTCGTGACATCGTAAAATCGTGGTAAAAGGTTGGTGATTGTCGTTTTACCTGCACCACTCGGACCAACGAGTGCTACTGTCTCTCCGCTACTCACTTCAAACGATAAATCATGTAATATTTTTTTATCTTCATATGAGAAATTAACATTTTCATATGTAATTTCACCTGTTGTATCTTTTAAAATAATTGGGTTTTCTTTTTCTTGAATATCAGATACTTCGTTCATCGTTTCAGTAAAGTGTTTAAATCCTGCGATACCGTTTGGGTATAGTTCGATGACTGCGTTAATTTTTTCAAGTGGCTTAAATAAAATATTAGAAATTAAAATGAATGCCGCAAAATCTCCGTAAGAAATTTTATCGTTTAATACAAAGTACGCACCGGCAATTAAAATAAACACTGTCACAAAACGCATGAGCATATAAGAAATTGAGTTATTTAATGCCATAATTTTATACGCTTTTAATTTTGTTTTTCTAAAGTTTCTGTTAATTTCCTTAAACGCTTTAATTTCATCTTCTTCACGTGCGAATGCTTGAACGAGGCGAATGCCACCGATTTTATCTTCAATGAGGTGGTTAAATTCAGACACACGTCCGAATAACTCTCTAAATGCGACTGTCATCTTTTTGTTGAAGTAAATCGCGATAACTAGAATAAGTGGAACAATGACAAATGATATAACAGCGAGTTCTGGGTTGATCCAAAGCATAATCCCGAAAGCGCCTAATAGCGTCATTATCGCAATAAATAAATCTTCAGGACCGTGGTGGGCTATCTCACCGATATTCATAAGGTCATTTGTTAATCGTGTTAATAGTTTACCGGTTTTCGTATTATCAAAGTAACGATAAGATAAGTACTGAATGTGACTATATAAGTCGTTACGTATATCTCTTTCAATATTAGTTCCAAGTAAGTGTCCATAGTACGTCACAATATATTGTAAAAAAGTATTCAAAATGTATACCGCAAGTAATCCAAGAGTTGCTATGAATATTAGTTTAAAGTTCTCTGTTGGGAGTAGATTATCTATAAATCCACTAACGATAAGTGGAAATAATAATTCAAGCAACCCGACAAAAACTGCCGATGAAAAATCTAACATAAATAAGCCTTTATAAGGTTTGTAGTATGAAAAAAATCGCCTCATGACAGTTCTCCTTTATAATGTAATACAAAAAGTATATCATATTAAAAATAGTCTAAACTTAAAATTAGATGATTTAGAAATATTGTTTATGCTAAAATATAGACGATTTTATTATAAAGGACGTTTAATTATGAAAAAGTTAAATATTGGTTTAATTTACGGTGGGAAATCCACTGAATATGAAGTGTCATTACGATCAGCAAAAAGTGTATTAGATGCGTTAGACAAAGAGAAATATAATGTACGTTTAATTCATGTATTAAAAACAGGTGAGTGGGTCACAACAACTAACCTTTCAGAAATTGACTTAACGTTAGTCGAGGAGAAGGAAACAATGAAAGTTGTTCCTGGGCAACAATTTGAGACTGAAACGACAAAAATAAAACTCGATTCAATTTTTTCAGTACTCCACGGAACTTACGGTGAAGATGGAAACGTACAAGGATTACTTGAATGTGCGAACGTTGCCTATGTTGGTTGTGACACAAGAGGTAGTGCTGTTGCGATGGATAAGGATGTTACAAAACGTCTATTAGACTATCATCACATTCAAGTTGCAGACGGTGTTGTCGTTCATCGCTACGAGAAATCAGCGGTTGATTATAATCTTATCGAAGAAGCGCTCGGGTTACCGATGTTTATAAAACCAGCAAACCAAGGGTCATCTGTTGGTGTGAGTAAAGTCAATAATGAAAAAGAATTTAACGACGCTTTAAATAGTGCTTTCGATTTTGATGATAAAGTACTCATCGAAGCGGCGATTGTCGGGAGAGAAATTGAAGTATCTGTACTTGGTAATGATGAGTTAACAGTATCAGTTCCGGGAGAAATAGTCTCTAACGTTGACTTTTATGATTACGAATCAAAATATTTAACAGATGACGGTGCGACATTAATTATTCCTGCAAAATTAACGGACGATGAAACGGCAAAAATTCGAGCAGTCGCTGAAAATACGTATCGCACATTAGATTGTTTAGGCTACGCGAGAGTCGACGTATTTTTAACAGAGTCTCGCGAAGTAATCGTCAACGAAATTAATACGTTACCAGGATTTACATCCATTTCAATGTATCCAAAACTGATGGAAGAAAGCGGTATTCCTTATAGTGAATTACTTGATAAGTTAATCGATTTAAGTATTGAAAAATATAATGAGAAAAATGATATTAAGTTTGATTCAGGGTTTTAAAAGTTCGGTATAATAATGTAAAAGGGGGAATTTCATGAAAGAAAAATTAACAGAAAGACTGATTCGCTACGCAAAAGTAGATACACAGTCGGACGCATGTAGTGAAACAACACCATCGACAAGTAAGCAGTGGGATCTTTTAATTATGCTAAAAGATGAACTGGAAGAATTAGGATTAAAAGAAATTACGTTAGATGATAATGGGTATTTATTTGCAACTATTCCTGGAAACGTCGACGCGGAAACTGTTGGATTTTTAGCACACGTCGATACCGCAACAGATTTTACAGGAACAAATGTTAACCCACAAATTGTTGAATATAACGGTGGAGACATTATTTTAAATAGAGAAAACGATATCGTTATGAAAGAAAAAGATTTTCCAAATTTAAAAAATTATTATGGACATACACTTATTACAACTGATGGGACAACACTTTTAGGTGGAGACGACAAAGCAGGAATTACTGCGATTGTCACTGCAGCTGAAGAAATTTTGAATAGTGATATAAAACATGGTGACGTCCGCGTTGCATTTACACCAGATGAAGAAATCGGTCGCGGGCCTCATAAGTTTGATGTTGAGAAATTTAATGCAGACTTTGCCTATACGATTGATGGAGGACCAGTCGGTGAGCTTCAGTATGAAAGCTTTAATGCTGCAGGTGTCAAAGTGATTATTAAAGGCAAAAATATTCATCCAGGTACTGCTAAAGGTAAAATGGTAAATAGTCTCACAATCGCTTCAAAATTTGCATTAGAGTTTGACGAAACAGATACACCTGAACATAGTGAAGGATATGAAGGTTTCTTCCATTTATTAAATATTAGCGGATCAACTGATGAAACAGAATTAGAATATATTATTCGTGACTTCGATAAAGATAATTTTGAGTCACGTAAAAATCATATGAGAAAAATTGTTGAAGCATACCAATCTAAATATGGTAAAGAAAACGTCTTATTAGAATTAAATGACCAGTACTACAACATGAAAGAAAAAATTGAACCAAAATTTTACATCGTGGATATCGCAAAAGAAGCGATGGAATCACTTGGTATCGAACCGATCATTCGTCCAGTACGTGGTGGAACAGATGGTTCTCAGTTATCATATATGGGATTACCGACACCAAATATATTTACTGGTACAGAAAATATGCACGGTAGACATGAATTTACATCGGTTGATGATATGGAAAAAGCTTCAAAAACAATCGTTGAAATCGTAAAAAGAATTGCTGAACGATAAAAATAACCGTAAAGAAGATTAATCTTCTTTACGGTTTATTTTTCGTGCTTCTCCAACAGGTCGTGCAGAGAATGATTTACTATCCAGAGTATCGTCACTTGAGACACGCTTTAAAAAGAATGCAGTAATGAGTCCAAGCCCCATAAATACTGCTCCGACGTTAAATGCTAAGTTAATACCTTGAATCATTATTTCGTTTTCAATTTCAGGTGTTACATAATCTATCGTTCTTAATTTAAAGTTTACATATCCTTGCATAACTGAAATGAGTAGGGCGATCCCTACAGCTCCAGACACTTGGTTTTGCATCGAGTTGAGTGAAGATCCATCTGGTGTTAGATCTCTTGGTAAATCATTCATTCCGTTTGTCATCACTGGTGTGTTAACTAGAGTCATACCAAATGCTCGAATAACGTAAATTGTTAAAATATAAGTAAAACTTGTGTCAATTGTAAGACGACCTAAAAATGCAGTTGTGACTGTTGCGAGTGCTAAACCAGTAATCGCCATTACTTTAGGGCCATACATATCAAATAATTTTCCAGATACTGGAGATAAGAAACCTAAAATTAATGCGCCCGGTAACATTAGAAGGCCTGTCTCTAGTGGTGTTCTATTTTGAATGTCTTGTAAAAATATTGGAATTAAAATCATTCCGGCAAATAATCCCATGTTTGTCGCCATACTAATTAGTGTACCAAGTAAGTACATACGGTACTTATACACTCTAAAATTTAACATTGGTACTTCTAATTTCATTTGTCTTATGACATAGAAGTAAATGACGATTACACCAATGAGTATTGGAACAAATGTCTCTATCGCTAGAAGCTTATTGTTACCCGCTGAAACGAGTCCGTATAATAAAGCACCGAATCCAATCGTTGACATAATCACCGATGGAATATCCATCACGGCTTTCTTTTGAATGGTTACGTCTGGAAGTAAGATATAACCAGAAACCAAAATGATGATTAATAAAGGAATCATCATTAAAAATAATACATGCCAATCATGTTTTTGAATAATAATCCCTGAAAGTGTCGGACCAATTGCTGGTGCGAAGAACATAACTAAACTGAATAACCCCATCGCAGTTCCGCGTTTTTCAGGAGGGAAACTACGAATCATCGTATTCATAAGTAAGGGCATTAAAATAGAAGCTCCGGTTGCTTGAATCATACGTCCGGCAATTAACATTGGAAATGCAAATGAGAGTCCTGAAATTGTCGTTCCAATTAAAAATAATCCCATCGCACTTAAGAATATCTTTTTCGCACTAAAACGGTTCATGAAGTAAGCGGTCATTGGTATAATAATCCCAGCAACTAGCATGTATGACGTTGATACCCACTGAACGCTTCCTGTTGAAATATTAAAGTCATTTTTAATCGATGGTAATGCGACGTTTAAAAATGTGTTTGATAAAAATGCAATAAATGCACCACTAATTAAAATGATAATCAACCGGTAATCCGGTTTTTCTGTTGGCTTTTCCAAGGGAAGACCCTCCTCGTTAATCTAAATAATTGTTATCAATAATAGTATATATGTAGAATCCTGCTACACTTCCTAATATAATAGATATTGCGACTGATCGTGCGTAACCAAAATTCGGTGCAACAAATGTCACACCCCAGTAGGATAATAAAATCATTAGCGCAATTAATGTAAACGCAAGTAACGTTTTAGACATAAACGATTCACCCCAAATTTATACATAGACAATTATCTATTAATCATACCGTTAATTATAGTGAGAATACAATAAAACAGATTGAATTATAAGGATGGATAACGAATGAGTTTTAAGCTACAAAATTTTGAAGAAGAATACTTTAATAGTCGTAACGATATTCCAGAAGAACTTTTTGATGGATTGAAGCAAATGGGTGTAGATATTAATGGTAAACGTATATTAGACCTTGGTGCCGGTCCCGGGTTTTTATCAGCAATGCTTTCAGATAAAGGTGTAGTTGTTGACGCGTTAGAGCCGAGTGAAGTATTTAGAAATATGGGTAAGGGCTATACGAATGGTAAAAATGTAACATTTTATGATGGAGTCGCAGAAGATACAGGTCTTGTTGAAGATGAGGGGTACGATATAATTTTCGCACTTCGTGCATGGCAATATTTCGACTCAAATGAAGCAGTAAAAGAAGTGAAAAGATTATTAAAACCACATGGCTTAATGATTATTTCAGATATAGGGTTTAGAGTAAATAATTCAATGATGAAAGAAACAATGAGAATTATTCGTTCTAATTCTAAATACAATCAATTAGAGCCAGCAGGATCTAAAAAATACTCAATTCAAATGATTAACAGCTTCCCAGTCGAATGGTTTAGTGACTTTAACTATCATAAATTTGACTTAACAAATCTTTTTAAGAAAGATTACCAAGTAAAATTTACAGATGAAGAATGGCTAAAGAGAATTGAGACGTCTTCTTGGCTATCTCGTTTTAGTGATCATCGAAAGGAATCAGTATTAACAGAAATTGATAATATGCTTCAAAGTACTGAGAAAAAAGATAGTTACGACATACCACACGTGTTAAGTACAGCGATATTTAAAAATAGGAACAAAAAATAAGTAAAAAGGAATGTGTGAAAGCACATTCTTTTTTTAATGAATTTTGAGAAAACGTATACATTTTACACTAAAATTTCAGTGTAAAATGTTACGTAAATTTGTATTAATTATCTAAAAACTTATAATAGTCATGTTAAAACGTTATCATACGTATTAATATACATTTATATGTATAATTTAATTAATTATAAAAATAAAAGAAATTATATTTCGTTTTTAAAATAAAGTATTTGAAATAACAGAATATTATTAATAGATTTACTTTGTATTTAAACAATCAAAAACATTGATAAACGTTGATATAAAGCCTATAATTAAGACAGTAAAGAAAATAACTAAATGAAATAAATAATAAAAATCAGGAGGAAACAAATTGTATACTACTAACATTATTCCGGTTGAACAACGTATTAAAGAATATAAAACAGAAGCTTTAAACAATAAAATTCTTAAAGAAAGTAAATCTAACCGTAAATTTACAAATATTTTCTCTAAATTACTTGGATAATTCGTATTTTTATTAATGAATACGTAATATAGATTAAAACCGAAGTCTTAGACTTCGGTTTTTTTATATTTATTCAGATAAATTTAACTGCCAACCAACACCAAATGGGTCAGTGACAAATGCATATTGCTTACTAAAGCCGTAATCATCTAATGGCATTAATATTGAGCCTTTTGATTTAAGTTTTTCATATAAATCAATTTGTTCTTGTTCACTTTCACATTCGATGAAAAAATTCATAGATGGTGTGAATGAAAAATCATGAGTAATTGAAGCGTCATTAATAATAATGTTGTTTTCATGAATATTGACAAGGCTTTGCATTACTTTGCCTTTCATATCGCCTGTTTCAAAGTAGTTTATAAACACAACTTCAAAATCTTTAAACACTGATCTATAAAATAAAATTGCTTCTTCCGCACGTCCGTCAAACATTAAGAATGGGGTCATTGATTTCATTAAAATTCTCCTTTCTTTTATTGTGTCAATTATATCAAAGGTGTGAATTAACTCGATAAGTGCATTGAATAAAGTTCTCAAATCTTATAAAATTAAACCTATACTATTAATAAAAGGAGTCGGTTAAATGGAAGCGAATAAAAAAGAAAAAATTGAAAGTTTTAACAAGCGAAAGCTTTCATTTAATAAAAATTGGACTGTTCAAACATTAATTAACGCAATCGTTATCACTATCGGCTCTTTTATATTCGCAGTAGGAGTTAATACGTTTATGATCGGTGGAAACCTCGCTGAAGGTGGGGTTATCGGGATATCGATCATACTTTTCTATGCGTTTGGTTGGTCTACTGCACTAACGAACTTAATTATTAACTCGATTATTTTAGCGATTGGTTTTAAATTTTTATCGAGACGCGCGATGTATTATACAATATTCTCAATACCAATGACATCACTGATGCTCTGGTTTACAGAGACTTGGCAAATGCAATTTGAAAACGTCATTGTCAATATGATTTTTGGTGGAATGTTCATCGGTATCGGTATAGGGTTAATTTTTAGAGTAGGTGCAACGACTGCTGGTACGACGATTTTAGCACGTATCGCAAACAAATATTTAGATGTAAATGTTTCTTATGCGTTACTGTTCTTTGATTTACTTGTTGTACTTTCAGGTCTAACAGTAATTCCTTTAGAAAGAGTACTACTTACTATAATTGCATTATACGTTGCAACAAAAGTAATGGACTTCATTGTCGAAGGTATGAATCCTAAAAAAGCAGTGACGATTATTTCAAATAAACCAGAACTACTCGCTGAACACGTCACAAAAGATATTAAGCGTGGTGTAACAATCATGCATGGTAGAGGATATTACACACAAGAAAACAAAGATGTGTTATATATTGTTATTAACAAAAACCAACTCGGTCGATTAAAACGTGTCATTAAGAAAAATGATGAATCTGCATTCGTAGTTGTACACGACGTAAACGATGTGCTTGGTAACTTTATTATTTAAGATAAGAGGAGAAATCAATGAAACTTCAACTATATTTTCACAACAAAGAGTTAGAACTGCTGCCAGAAACATTTTTTGAGTATTTATCATCAGATGAAACACTCATCGATTCAATTGAAGGTCTATCAGCGATTAAATACGTATCTGAATCAAAAGACTTAAGAAGAGAAGGAACAAAATTTCAAATTACTTTTAATGGGCAGACTTATTTAGGAAAAGTTACAAAACATGTTGAAAATCGTCGTTTAGAGTTTACGATTTATGGTTTTGACTTTTTACTTCACACGATGATTAACGTCGTGCCAGTAGAGTCACGTTCTGAACTTGTAATTTCATCAGATGTTGAAACGAGTAATTTCGGAACTTATTTACGCTTTTTAGGACGTAAGCTATTTGTTACACAACAATTTAATAACATATTAAAACCACTTTATTAAAAAGGGTCAATTGAGGTGAGGGTCATGAATCAAACTGTTACAACTAAACGTAAAATATTTAGTGCGATATTTTTAATGGCCACCGCTTCAATTGGTCCTTTATTTTTATTATCGACAGCTGAAGATACGTTCCAATTTAAAGAGAATTTAGCATTTATTATTATAATGACTGCAATTATCGAGTTAGGTATTCAAATGAACATTTGGAGAATACTCACTGCAGTGAATCAACCTGCAAATATTGTCATTGAAAAAATTATCCCAAAATCTCTGCCATTTACGTCGGTGCTTGTATTACTAGGTGGAGTTGCTTTTAATATATTAAACATTGCAGGACTTGGGATCGGGATGAGTTTATTATTTAATATCGATGTTAAACTCGGTGCATCCATTGGTATATTAATTGGGATATTAATATTTTTATTCAATAAAAATCGGATGACACTTTATACTTTTATTATCGTATTGTTTAGTTTTATCGCATCAATTATCTTATTAAGTTTCTTATTTGTTATGTTTGACGTACCATATTCACTCGTATTTGCACGTACAGTGATTCCAGACATTGAATTTAATACGATTACGTCAATTGCAACGATGGTCGCGTTATCTATAGGAGGATATATTAGTTTCTCAGGTGCGCACCGTTTAATTGACGTTGGTGTAACAGGTGAACAATATAAAAAAGAAGTGACAAAAGCAGCAGTTTTTAGTGTGCTAATTGTAACTGCCGTACGCTTTATATTATTTTTAACAATTCTAGGGTTAACGAATAAAAATGTCATTATCTTTGAAGATAGTATATTAGAAGGGGCATTTTTAGAAATTTTCGGTGATCTAGGCATATATGCACTTGGAATTTTATTTATTGCTGCTTCTATTTCTTCAATTATCGGAGCAACTTATACGATTGGAACGTTTATTAAGCCAGTAAACGTCATTATTAAAACTCATATTGATACGATTTTAATGATGATTGTATTAACGAGTTGGTTCGTTTACTTACTTGCTGGAGAAGATGTGATGCTCATTAATGTAGCGTCAATATTAAATGGACTCATTATACCTGTGATATTAGGTGGAGTTTTACATGCATCTAAACGTAAAGATATCACAAAGGACTACAATCATCCGGCGTGGTTATTTGTATATGGTGTGATTTCATTAATTGTACTCTTCGCACTTATTTTTATATCAATCTATGATATTTTACAGTTATCGTTTTACAGTTAATTTTAAAAGGAATATAATGTATGAATACTTAACGTAGATAGTAGTTAAGTACTGAATGTAACAAAGGGTTACAACTCTGTAGTTTAGTGGAGGCAAACAATGACAAATTTTAAAGAAATTAAAACGAAAACGTATGAAGATATGAGTCGTGAAGCGGCACAAATTATTTTTGACGCATTAAAAGAGAACGAAACATTTTCGTTAGGGCTTGCGACTGGTTCAACACCAGAAGGGATGTATGAAGTACTCGCAACACTTATTAACGATGAAAAATTAGATTTATCACACTTAACGACATTCAACTTAGATGAGTATGTTGGTCTAGATGAAGACGACGATCAAAGTTATCATTATTTTATGGACGAACACTTATTTAGTAAATTAGATATTCCTAAAGAAAATATCAATATCTTAAATGGTGTCGCAAGTGATTTAGATAAAGAAGTAAAAGAATATGAATCATTAATCGACGAAACTGGTATCGACATTCAAGTATTAGGAATTGGACGTAATGGTCATATTGCGTTTAATGAACCAGGTACGAGCTTTGAATCATTAACAGGAAAAGTTCAGTTAACTGATGAAACAATTGAAGATAACTCAAGATTTTTTGAGAAGAAAGAAGACGTTCCAACAGAAGCACTATCGATGGGACTTAAAACGATTATGAAAGCTAAGCAAATTATCTTACTTATTTCAGGAGATAATAAACAACGTGCACGTGAATTATTCGTAAGTGGAAAAGTGTCTGAAGATGTTCCGGCATCTATTCTTCATAACCATGATAATGTTATTTTAATTACTGATGAAGCTGCACGTGGCGAAGAATAATTGTATTGAATAATTATTTTAAAAATCGTAATATATAGTTAAATCATTAGTAGGAGGGATGATTCCCTCCTATTTTTATACATAATTATATAGAAGAAAGGAGTATGTGATGATTACTTTTTTAAAGAAAATCAGTTGGTACTATAAAAAGCATAAATTTAAATTCATTATAATTTTAGTGTCCGCAATTATTTTAAATTTACTTGAAATTATGCCACCACTGATTATTGGGAAAACAATCGATTTTATAACGACAGAAACATTATCTGTCACGCTAATGAGAAATATTCTCATATTGTTTTCTGTTGTTATTATATCAATTTATTTGCTTACATTTTTAAGCATATATTATATTTCTCAGTCAGGGTATCATATCGATGCGATTTTACGTAAGCGCTTAGTAAAAAAATATTTGGCGATGTCTCCGTCTTTTTATGAAAGAAATAGCTCTGGAGATTTAATGGCAAGAATTACGAATGATTTACGCAGTGTTACGATGGGAACAACGGCTGGAATTGTTACAATTTTAGATACGCTAATATACGGAACGATTATTTTAATCACGATGATGGTCGTCGTTAATCCTGTATTAACGATTATTGCACTATTACCACTTCCATTATTAATTGTGACTGAAGTTAAAATTGGTAGAAAGATTATGGATCATCATATGACTGCACAAGAAGCATTCGGTAAAATGAATAATAATGTACTAGAGGTCGTTGAAGGTGTAAGAGTAACGAGAAGTTACGTTCAAGAAAATGAAGAATATAACGATTTTAAAGCGATGACATCAAATTACATTGAACGTGTCATGAAAGTTGTAAGATTAGAAGCACTATTTGAACCAGTCACAACATTGATTGTCGCATCATCATTTATCATTTCGTTTGCGGCGGGTGCTTATTTTATCCAAAATGATATCGTTACGCTTGGAGAATTTATAACATTTAATATTTACTTAAATATGATGATTTGGCCAATGTTTGCATTTGGAATGATGTTAGATATTACTGAAAGAGGGCGCGCATCATTAAATAGAATTGAAGACGTATTATACGAAACGGATGACGTCTTATTATCTGATGGAGCTGTAAAAAATAACGACGTGTCGTTTAAAAATTATTCGTTTACATATCCGACATCTACTAGAGATAACTTAAGAGGAATTGATCTTGAACTGAAAAAAGGGCAAACACTTGGAATCGTTGGTAAAACTGGAAGCGGTAAAACAACGTTTATTAAGCAATTTTTAAAGTACTATACTGAAGGAAATGGTTCATTCATTATCGATGGGAAGCCGATTAAAGATATTAGTAAAGAAGAACTCAGAGATTTAATTGGATATGTTCCTCAAGAGAATTTCTTATTTAGTAAAACAGTGAGAGAAAACATACTCTTTGGTAAAGAGAATGCTACAGATGAAGAACTGCAAGCTGCGATTGAAAATAGTGCATTAATTAATGACTTAAATAATATGTCTGACGGTTTAGAGACGAAAGTTGGAGAAAAGGGTGTCGCGTTATCTGGCGGTCAAAAACAGAGAATCTCAATTGCGCGAAGTTTAATTAAAAATCCAGAAATTCTTATATTAGATGACGCATTAAGTGCGGTTGACGCAAATACTGAAGCACATATTATCGACGCATTAAAACGAACACGCAAAGATAAAACAACAATCATTATTACGCATAGACTCTCTGCGGTTGAACATGCAGATCAAATTATCGTTATTGATGACGGTGAAATCGTTCAGTCAGGAACACATGATGAGTTAACTCAAAAAGATGGATGGTACAAAACGCAACATGAGTACTTTAAACATGGGGGTGAGACGGTTGAACCAAATTAAACGTCTATATGAATTTACAATCGGTCAGCGATCTCTCCTTATATTTGGTGCGCTTCTTAGTTTAATTGCGGTTGGACTTAATTTATTCGGTCCGTTTATATTAAAAATTATTTTAGATAACTATTTAGTGAAAGATAATATCGTTGTTAAAGGTATTGTCATTATGCTTTTAGTGTATTTACTCGTTGAAATCACAAATGGTCTAGTTGCCTATTATTCTAAAATAATTACATTAAAAGCCGGAAGTAAAGTCATTCAAAATATCCGCCTAAAAGTATTTAGACACATACAAAAACTTCCAGTGAGATATTTTGATAACTTACCAGCAGGTAAAGTCGTTGCGCGAATTACTAATGATACTGAAACGATTTTAACAGTATTTACTCAAGTGCTATCACAGCTCATCACAAGTGGATTTACGATTATTGGAGTTGTTATTGCATCGTTTATTGTTAACGTATATGCAGGATTACTCATGCTACTCATCTTACCGGTATTATTTTTATGGCTATACTTATATCGTAAAGCATCTAACAAATACAATATGATAAAACGTGAGAAAAATAGTGAAATGAACGCATCGATTAATGAATCAATCAGTGGAATGAGTGTTATTCAAGCGTTTAACAACGAAGACAAAGTGTTTAACGAATTTTTAAAACTGAATGAAGATTACTATGAAAGTTCTGTTCGCTTATCACGATTAAATGCATTAACAAACACGAACTTAATTGAATCGTTAAAGAGCGTCGTACTTATGTTTTTAATATTTGTGTTTAGTTATATGTTTTTATTCCAAAATACAACGTGGTCCATCGGTTCTATGTACTTAATGATTGACTATGCAGGAAAGATTATGATGCCATTATACGGAATTATTGGTGTGTTTGATGTTATCGAACAAGCACGAGTTGCGACAAATAAAGTATATGAATTACTCGACGAAGAAGAAGAAAAAGAAGACACTGGTGAGCTGAAAATATTTAATGGTAATATCGAGTTTAAAGATGTTAACTTTTCTTATGTTAAAGGACACCCTGTATTAAACGACATTAATTTTAAAGTTAACCAAAACGAAACGCTTGCACTTGTTGGTCATACGGGGTCTGGTAAAAGTTCGATTATTAACTTACTAATGAGATTTTATGACCCAGATAGTGGAGAAATATTATTTGACGGTGTCGACACGAAAACGATTAATAAGCAGTCGATGAGAAAGCATACGGCAATCGTTTTGCAAGATCCGTATATTTATAACGGAACGCTGTTATATAATATTCGTCTTGGTAATGAAAGTATCACTGAAAAAGAAGCAAAAGATGCGCTGATTTCTGTTGGGGGAGAAATGATTTTAGAACGATTTGAAAACGGAATTCATGAGGAGCTAATAGAAAGTGGTTCGACCTTATCTCTTGGAGAGCGTCAACTGATTTCATTTGCTCGTGCACTTGCATTTAAACCGACATTACTAATTCTCGATGAGGCAACATCTAACGTGGATAGTGAAACAGAACAACTCGTGCAAAAAGCAATGAAAATTGTATCTTCAAACCGTACGACAGTGATTATTGCCCACCGATTATCGACAATACAACATGCAGATCAGATATTATTGCTAGATAAAGGAAACATCGTTGAATCAGGAAATCATCAAGCGCTAATTGCTAAAGATGGTAAATATAAAGAAATGTACTATAAACAAGTAATGAAAAAGTAATGACATTGAGAACTCTCAATGTCATTTTTTATCTATCTTATCTTTTAAATTACGCTTTAATAATAAGTGTGTGGTAAAATAATAAAATAAGTGAGTCTATGTAGGATAGTATTGGAGTAGATGAATGTCAGTTTTATTTGAGGCGTTTTGGCCGGTAATTCCAACCTTTTTTGGTTTTATTTTAATATTGTTATTAATATCAATATATATTAATAGAAAATTTGGATATCGATTAAATACATATAAAAAGCTGCGAGACTTTGTACTTTTTGTCGGTATGATGATGAGTGTAATTGGAATACTTTTAATTACGTTGATGCCAACGAATATAGAAGGCCATACGTTAAATGTAGCGCCGTTTCAGTCGATGAAAGAATTATATTATTACGGTACTGATGAGGCGATTATCAACAACATAGGTATGAATATCGTATTATTTATACCACTCGGATTTTTCATTTATTTAATTACTGAAAAAGATTTTTTAACAAGTATATTAGGATGTTTACTTTCAATAAGTATCGAAACGTTGCAATATATATTGCCCCTTGGACGTACGACGAATATTGACGATGTTATTTTAAATGTAGTTGGTACATTAATTGGAATACTTATTGCATACTTTTTTAAAAAAGTAGAAATATTTATAATTGGTTATATTAGTAGGGATAATTCATGAAGAAGTTAATTACGACGGGCTTACTATTCTTTACTCTAGTAGGGTGTAGTACGTATCAAGAGGTTGAAAGTGACGAAACAACGCGTACTATTACAACAGAGCAAGCCGGGCATTTACAAATTAATAAGACAATCAAGAGACCTATACTCTTTAGAGCAGCAGATCCTTTAAATGCTGAACTTCTAGGTGTTTCACCAGCTGGCATTAACAGTCAGTTAGAACATACAGATTTAGTTAAAGAAAAATTAAATGGAGAATTTATTACTCCAGGTGACACCGATAAAGTTAGAAATCTTAACCCAGATTTAATAGTCACTTATGCTCCAGATGAGTATTCTAGTGAGTACGGTGAAATCGCACCAACTATTGAGATGAGATACATTACAAGTGCATTTAGTCCATATAAAAAGAGAATTTATTTAACACATTTTTATTATTTAGGTGTTATTTTAAATAAAGAAGAAGAAGCAAAAACAATTGCAGATGACTTCTTAGAAAAAATTCCAAAACTTCGTCGAGAGTTAAACGAACAAGTAACGGACAAAAATGCAGCAGTTATCTTAGAGGAGAACAACAAATATTATTTACGTCCAGAATTTACGAGTTACGGTACTGAAGCTGTGTTTGATATATTAGGCTTTAAACAACCGAAATATATTAAACGTATTTTAGAAAGTGATGATAGTAAGGTATATGTCGATGAAGATTACAGTAGTGCAGAGCTTGATTACTTATTTGTTGCGACTGAAGATTTAGATAACAAAGAGAAACAAGGACAACTTGCTAAAGCGTTTAATATTGATGACACCAAGATCATATATATTGATATGTATAATTTTAGACCGAATGATTTACAATCGATTGAATATCAAACGAAAACAATTATTGATAAGTTAAATAATAAATAATAAGCACTCTTAATGGGTGCTTTCATTTTATATTTACATTTAAGGATGTGACCGGAATGATTACACCAGAAAATTTTAGCGAAAACTTTAATAATGAAAACTTTAAAGAAATTTACAATCAAACGTTCGAACAGTTTAAAGCAAATATTAGTAAAGAAAAATTCGTTGAGTTATGTACGATTTTTCATAGAGAAGCTAACGACTTAAGCATGAAATACAATAACACTTTAAAAGTTAACTTTCATAGATACAGTTACATGAACGACAAAAAAACGCATTTTTTAATCGTCGCATTTACTGATAAAAATGATATTGTAGGTATAGAGTTTCATTTAAATCATAAATACGATACAGATAATATTTGGACTAAAAATGAGTATTATGTTCCGTTAGAGGAAGCGGTTGTTTCAGCAGGTGGAATTGGAATTTTCCATAATTATCATTATCAAAGTGATAATCAGCGCTACGCGTATGATTTCACAAATATGATTGAGTTGTATCAACATAACGGTGCACCAGCAGATCTTGAAGCATATTTTGCGTATGGAGGTGATGTTTTAGCACCATTAGATGGTACAGTTGTCGAAGTAAAAAAAGATTTATTAGATAATCGTATAGGTACAGTAAATAGCGAGGAGCCATCTGGAAATTATATTATAATTGAGCACGATAATCACGAGTATAGCTTGCTCGCACATTTAAAACGTAATAGTGTAAAAGTAAAACCTGGAGATAAAGTAAAAGCAAAAGAAGTCATCGCACAAGTAGGAAATAGTGGTGCGACAACATTGCCGCACCTACACTTTCAAATAATGAGTGGAAAAGAGTTAAATAAAGATTCAATTAGAATTCGTTTTAAAAACCATGAAACTCTCACTCAAGGGGACCGAATTGAAGAACTTTAATTATTTATATCGTCATCGTGCTTGTCAAATGGATGTTCTTCGTACTCCCTTTTAAATATACTCATTACAGATATTAAACCGATGAGTAAAAATAATACAAATACCGCAGGTTTAAAAATACCGGGTAAATACGGTAACGAGAATCTATAAATGACCGCTAGCGCAATAATGATCAAAATCGTATTCAACGATTTACGCAGTTCTATTTTCAAGTTAAACACTCCTTAATGATTATTACTATTATACTAGCATATCAAATTTTAAAAAATGGGGGATTTGATGGGAAAGAAAAAAGAAGCCGGTGCAATATGCCCGTATTGCGGTCATAAATGGACATACAAAGAAAAATTACTCGGTTATATGATTAAGCCAAGATCAAGAACACGTTGTCCTAAATGTAAAACATATATCGAACCTTCCACAAAATCGATTACGTATGAGTATATCGCACTAGTACTATTAATTATTGGAATTATATTTGTTGTACCAAACTTACCGGTATTAAATTCGACGAGAGTATATATTGTTTTAATATTATTTGGCATATATATGTTTTTATTTGTACCATTATCATTGCGATTTGAAATTATTAATTACAATATAAAGGATAAAGATCATGAAGAAAGAAATTAATGTAGTCGCTGCAGTTATTGTAAATGATAACGACGAAATACTTGTTGCACAGCGTCCACCAGGGAAAAGCTTAGAATATATGTGGGAATTTCCAGGTGGAAAAGTAGAACCTTATGAAGATGAAAAAGTAGCGCTAAAACGAGAGATTTTAGAAGAAATGGATACTGAAATTGAAGTATTCGATAAAATTACAACAACGCGTCACGAATATGAATTTGGTATCGTCATATTAACGACCTATTATAGTAAAGTTGTAAAAGGTGACTTAAAATTAAAAGAACATATTGAAAAAAGATGGTTAAAACGAGAAGAATTAGGGAATATACTATTAGCACCAGCAGATATACCTGCTGCTCGAATGATTCAGGGGGGATAATTGTGGATCTTATTAAAGGATTATTTAGTTTCTTATTTAAAACAATCTTAGTATTAACAGCATTCACAGGAATTGGTTTAGTTGTTGCATACTTTGTTGTTAAAAAAGATGTTGAAGAAATTCAAGAATTCACTGAACGTATTCGTTTAGAAATGGAAGAGTAGTTCAGTAATGAAATTTAAAAAGACCTTTTGTTTATTTAAACAAAAGGTCTTTTTTATTAATCATGTAATGCTTTTTCAAGTGATTTGATATTTTCTCTCATAAGGCTTTGGTAAGTAGCATCTTCAGGGTCGTTGTCAGTTAATGCTTCTAAGTTATGGAATGGTAAGAATTCAACGTCTGTTTCTTTTGCAACCATATCTGTAAGACGAGATGATACATTTTGTTCGTTTAGAATATATGGTGTTTTTGTTTCTTTAATATCAGAAATCATTTTAGTTAATTCTTTTTGTGATGGTTCATCATCGTTTAAACCATTAATACCAACTTGTTCAAAGTCATATTTATTAGCAAGGTATCCAATTGATTCGTGTGAAATATATACTGTGTCACGTGATTTGTCTTTTGTTGCTTTATCTAGCTCTTTAGATACATCTTCTAAGTCAGCTTTTAAAGTTTCGTAATTCGCTTCGTATGTTTCTTCTTCATCTGGATTTAGTTCAACAAGTTTGTTTATAATGTTCTCTGCCATTTGAATAGAAAGTTCAGGATCTAACCAAACGTGTGGGTCAAACTCACCGTGGTGATGATCATGGTCGTGGTCATGGTCACCATGTTCATGATCGTGGTCTTCACCTTCATGATCGTGGTCTTCACCTTCATGATCATGCTCGTGTTCACCATGTTCATGATCCCCATCGTGATCATGGTCATGATGATGTTCATCTTTAATGAATTCATCTTTATTTTCGAATGCTTCTAATACTTCTACATCGTTACCGATTGTTTCATCAATTTTTTTAGCAACAGGATCTAACTCATGGTTAGTGTATATAAATAAATCACCTTTAGCATAGCTTAAAATATCTTTTTGAGATGGTTCATAGTTATGCATATTAACGTTTTTAGGATAAACAGATTCTACTTCTAGAGTGTCTCCTGCGATTTCTTTAGTCATACTGTAAAGTGGAAATACAGTTGTATACACCTTAAGCTCTTGTTTTTCGCTGTTGTTATCTTCGTTACTAGTTGTTTTGCTATCATTTGAATCACTACTACAACCAGCGAGCATAATTACAGCAATTAATGAAATTAGTAATGCTCTTAATTTCAAATTTTTTCCCTCCAAAATTTTAATACTTGAACAGTATATCGTAATACTTACGATTTAGCAAATGTCAATTTTTAAATTAACTTGAAAAGTGAAAGTATTTGCTGTAATATAGTTAAAGTGATTTAAATGTTTGTAATCATCCGTTGATGATCAACTGGCCAGTTGAAGGGAAATCACACAAAATTTATTTGAAGAGGTGACAATCATGCGCGTACAAGTTATTTTAGAATGTACTGAAACAGGTGACCGTAACTATCATACAGTTAAAAACAAGAAAAACAATCCTGAGCGTATCGAACTTAAAAAATACAGCCCAAGATTAAACAAAGTTACACTTCACCGTGAAACTAAATAATTAAGATTTTCTAACAACCATATCTGAAAAGATGTGGTTGTTTTTTATTTTTTATCATCACATTTACATTATGATATAATAATCACAAGAGATAATAGGAGGTTAAAATAATGGCAGAAATTTTAGATGGAAAAAAAGTTGCTGCACATTTATCTGATGAGATTAAACAAGCAGTAAAAGAGTCTCATGAACATGGGATCACACCTACAGCAGCATTTGTTCGTGTTGGTGACTTAGAAGATTCGATTTCATATGAAAATGCAGCAGTTAAAAGATTCCAAAAATTAGGTATTGAAACAAAGCAATTCCATTTTCCTGAAGATATTTCAGAAAATGAATTTTTAGACAAGTTTAAAGAAATAAACTGGGATTTTTCAATTAACGGAATTCTACTATTACAACCACTACCAAAACATATTAGTGTTACGAAAACAGCGCAACTCATGCGTTCATTTAAAGATATTGACGGATTAACAGTCATGAATTTAGGTAAAGTATTAACAAATGCAGATGATCGTTTAGAACCATGTACACCAGCAGCGGTAATGGAATTCTTTGACTATTACAATCTAGACTTAAAAGGTAAAAACGTCACAGTTGTTGGTGCAAGTGCCGTTGTTGGTAAACCATTATCACTACTCATGATGAACCGAGACGCAACAGTTACAACTTGTAACTTATACACAGACGACCTAGTCGCTAAATGTAAAGATGCAGATGTTATCGTGAGTGCGGCAGGAGCAATTAACTTAATTGAAAAAGAGCACGTTAAAGAAGGTGCAGTTGTCATTGACGTTGGAATTAACTTTACTGAAGAAGGTAAACTTGTTGGTGACGTAAACTACGATGAAGTTAAAGATGTTGCTGGGTTTATTACACCAGTTCCAGGTGGTGTTGGTGCGATTACAACGACAAAACTTGCTGAACATTTAATGAAAGCAGTCGAACAACAAAAACAAGCAGTCTTATTTATTGAAGATAAATACTAAATAACAAATGAAAAAGAAAACAATTATTATATTACTTATTTTAATGATTATTTTATTTATTCCAGTAGTGGACAAAACGAGTCAATCAGAGCGTGTTATTATCGACAATACAAGCCGAGAAATCATACACCCAGATTGTTTCGATGAAAATGAACATTCTAATTGGATTGACGAAGTGACTTTTAATAACGCATTAAATGAAAAAGAATATGATATATTAGGTGCGTGTTCTAAAGAGAAGTTACCAACTGGAAAAACGTCGATATTTAACCGAATACTTTTAAAATAAAAAGTCACTCACATAAATTTATGTGAGTGACTTTTGTTTTATTCATATAATGATTTAAAAGCTTTTTCGATGTTTGGAACAACTTGTTTTTTACGTGACACGACGCCTGTTAATAAAGCTTCGTTATCATCTAACGCAACGTCAAATGCACGTTCAATAACTGTGTTGTTTTCCCCAATCGCAATTACTCTTGAGTCCGATGCTAAAATATCAGTAACGACTAAAATGAATAGATCATAGTTTTCTTCGTTACTTTCTTTTTGCATTTCTTCAGTCAGCTCTTGTTTTCTTTCGAATAATTCTTCTAAGTCAACAACGTTTACTTGTGCAATACGCACGTGATTATCATTCATATCAAATGACTTTGCGTCACCTGTAATTAGTGTCTTTGCGCTTTTATCTTTCGTAGAAGCGCCTGCTTTAAGCATATCTAAACCGTACGTTTCATAGTTGACATCTGCGATTGTTGAAAGTTCATGAAGTGCTTCTTCATCTTGTTTTGTCGTCGTTGGTGATTTTAATAATAAAGTATCAGAGATAATCGCTGACATCATAAGTCCAGCCATTTCTTTTGTAATTTCGATATTATTTTCTTTATAAATCTTATTTAAAATAGTCGCAGTACACCCAACAGGTTCAGCTCTAAAGTAGAGTGGTGCGTCCGTTTCAAAGTTCGCTACGCGGTGATGATCAATAACACTAGTAATTGTCGCTTGTTCGATACCGTCTGCGGACTGTTGAAATTCGTTATGGTCAACGAGCATTACTTCATCAGTATCATTTACAGATTCAAGTAATTCTGGTACTTCTACGTTGAAGTAATTTAATGCATATTCTGTCTCTTTGTTAATTTCACCGAGGCGGTAAGCTTTCGCATCTCCGCCCAGTTCTTTTTCAATTGTCGCTGTGACAATCGCTGACGTAATCGTATCTGTATCTGGATTTTTATGTCCGAAAATTTTAACTGTCATTAAGATCTTACTCCTTATAATTGTCTAATTTAGTTATTATTTTATCACGAATTATGAATTCATTCTATTTTTCAGTTGGTGTTGGAATATAACATTTCCAATAAGTACGAGAATCATTACCGCAGTAAAGAAAGAGAAGTACAGTGTACCACCAGATACTCCGATTAACGCTCCACCGAGTACAGGTCCAATAATACTTCCGATTGAGAAAATCATACTAATTAATAAGTTTCCTGCTGCAATATGTGTTTTAGGAATGACATCAGTTAAATAGCCTAAGCCTAAACTATACATTGAACCACAAACGATTCCTGTTAAGGCAAATAAAACTGTAAGCATTACAAATGATTCTTTGTTTAATTCCATTAGTAAAAATCCAACACTTCCAATTGAGACTAACCATGTAAGTAAGCGGCCACGTCCCATTCGGTCACCAAGTGAACCAATTGGAAGTTGGAATAGAATCGCACCTAAGTTAAACATTGGTAAAATCCATGTGATTTGGCTAATTTCAAAACCATTTCTAAGTGCGAATACTGGAAAGTTTGAGTTTAAAGAACTTTCATAAAAACCGTATAACATAGGGAACATAAGTGCTGCCCATCCGAAGACGATCACGGTTTTAAAATTTGTTAATGTTGATAAAAATGTAATTGGTACATTGTTACTCGCAGGTTTTGCCTCACTCGCACCTTTAAGTGTAAATATAAGTGGCCAAGCCATCATTGTTACCACACTCGAAAGTACAAATGGTACATGTGTACCAAATACAACTAAGTCTGCAACTTTCGGTCCAATCATAAATCCTAAAGAAAAGAATAATCCATAAACGGCAATGACTTTTCCGATTTTGTGTTGAGGAGTTGTGGATGTTAACCAAGTTTGTGTCGACATATGTAATACGTTATCCGCAATACCAATAATAATACGTAAAATAAACCAAAACATTATCGAATCTAAAATTGGGAATAAAAATAAAGATACTGCGACGACGACTCCGCCGAAAATAACAAGTTTTTGATAGCCATACTTTCTAAGTGGTGCTTCTATAAAGAAGCTAGAAACGAATACACCAAGGTATAATCCAGCTGTATGAAATCCACTTAATGTTGCACTCACACCGCGTGATTCAAATATAAATGATATTAATGGAAGTAACATACCTTGAGAGAAACCACTAATACATACGATAATGGATAGTACGATGAAGCGTGCTCTGAAACTAGTAAATTTCATTTAATTCACCCGCCAATTCATATATAATGTACATAATTGTTAATTTAATTCTAAAAATTAAAAATATCTAAAAATAAGGGGTTAAGTCCATGTTTAAAGACGATAGCTATATGTTACACACAGATTTGTATCAAATCAATATGGTAAAAACATATTTCGACAAGGGTATTCATAATAGACGTGCTATTTTTGAAGCATATTTTAGATTAATGCCATTTGAGAATGGGTATGCAGTATTTGCAGGGCTTGAACGTATCATTGATTACATTGAAAACTTAAGATTTACTGATTCAGATATCGAATACTTAAAAAGTTTAGGCTATGAAGATGAATTCTTAGATTACTTAAAGAAATTTCATTTCACAGGGACAATTCGTGCGTTTAGAGAAGGGGATATTTGTTTTAATAACGAACCACTCATTCAAGTAGATGCACCACTTGCAGAGTGCCAATTAATTGAAACAGCAATTTTAAATATTATTAACTTCCAAACATTAATTGCAACAAAAGCAAGTCGTATTCGAGAGCTGGTACCAAATGATCAGTTAATGGAATTTGGAACACGTCGTGCACAAGAGTATGACGCGGCAATTTGGGGAGCACGTGCAGCGATTATCGGTGGATTTGATGGAACATCAAACGTCCGTGCTGCTAAGAAGTTTGGTTTAACTCCAACAGGTACACATGCTCACGCGCTTGTTCAAACATTTGGTGATGATTATTCTGCGTTTAAAGCTTATGCAGATACTCATAAAAATTGTGTGTTTTTAGTCGATACATTTGACACATTAAAGTCGGGAGTTCCTACTGCAATTAAAGTTGCAAAAGAATACGGGGACAAAATTAACTTTGTCGGTATTCGTTTAGACTCTGGAGATATTGCGTATCTATCAAAAAAAGCGAGAAAAATGCTAGATGAAGCTGGGTTTACAGATGCAAAAATCGTTGTCTCTAACGACTTAGATGAATATACAATTCAGTCATTACTCACTCAAGGTGCTAAAGTAGATAGCTATGGTATTGGAACTAAACTTATTACCGCATATGATCAGCCAGCACTTGGCGCTGTATATAAGTTATGTGCGATTGAGGATGAAGATGGTCACTTAGTTGATCGTATGAAAATTTCAAGTAACGTTGAAAAATTAACGAATCCAGGTAAAAAAGAAGTGTATCGTATTATTAACAATGACACTAAAAAATCTGAAGGAGATTATATTACACGTGTCGGTGAGGAAATTGATCATTCATCACCTTTATTTATGTTTGACCCAGTTTATCCAGTAAAACGTAAATATGTTAAAAACTATACTGCAGTAAAAAAGTTATATGATATTTTTATTGACGGTAAACTTGTTTACGAGTCACCATCAATTGAAAAAATGAATCAATTAAGAATAGCTAGCTTAGACGAATTATGGGAAGAAAACAGACGTCTATTAAACCCTCAGATTTATCCTGTGGATTTAAGCTTACAATTATGGGAAGACAGACAATCGCTAATTGAAGAAATTGCTGAGCGTGATATTGATGAATGATATTCAACAAAATATTATAAAAGAATTACATGTGAAGCCTACAATTAATGTAAAAGAAGAAGTTCGTGAAATTATTGACTTTTTAAAAGGGTATAAATATAATCATGACTTCATTAAAAGTTTTGTGTTAGGTATTAGCGGTGGACAAGATTCTACATTACTCGGTAAGTTTGCACAAATGGCAGTAGAAGAACTTCGTACTGAAGGAAAAGAAATAGAGTTTTACGCGGTGCGATTACCGTACGGTGAACAACTTGATAGTCAAGACGTCGATGACGCGATAATCTTTATACAACCAGATTACGATGTAACTATAAATATAAAAGAATCTGTTGATAGTGGTGTAAAAGCCTTAAATGACGCAGGTTTTAATATCAGTGATTTTGTGATTGGTAACGAAAAAGCACGTGAACGTATGAAAGTACAATATGCGATTGCTGCAGATAAAAAAGGTGTTGTACTTGGCAGTGATCATGCTGCAGAAGCGATTACTGGATTTTACACAAAATTTGGTGACGGTGCAGCAGATCTTATGCCCCTTACTGGTTTAAATAAACATCAAGGCCAGCAAATTTTAAAATATTTAAATTGTCCAGAACATTTATATTTAAAAATACCGACGGCAGATTTAGAATCTGATCGCCCACTTTTAAGTGATGAAGAAGCACTACAAGTCAGTTATGGACATATCGATGACTTTTTAGAAGGTAAAGAAGTACCGAAAGAAGCATTTAATCGCATCCTTCATTTATATAAAACGAGTCAACATAAACGAGACAAAGCGTACCACCGCTATAATTTACCGCAAAATATGGAGGAATAATGATTGCTACAATTAATTAGTGAAAATGCGTGGCTGATGGTGCTGACGATTTTTATCATCAATATTTTTTACGTGACGTTTTTAACGATGCGTACAATATCTACGTTAAAAGGATATAAATATGTTGCAGCACTACTCAGTATTTTTGAAACACTTATCTATATTATTGGTCTCGGTTTAGTTTTAGATAACTTAGACAAACCAATTAACATACTCGCATACGCGTTTGGTTTTGGAACGGGAATTTTACTCGGTATTCGTATTGAAGAAAAACTTGCACTTGGTTATCAAGTTGTTAACGCAATTACTGCAGAAAAAGATAAAGATTTACCGATGCAGTTGAGAAATTTAGGTTACGGAGTGACGCATGGTTATAGTTACGGCCGTGACGGTGAACGTACGACGATGCAAATACTAACGCCAAGACGACACGAGAAAAAATTAATCAGTACTATTGTAGAACTTGACCCAAATGCATTTATCGTGTCATATGAACCAAAATCAATTCACGGTGGTTTCTGGACGAAAGGTGTACGTAATCGTCAAGTCGCTTCGTATGAAATAGAAGAAGTAGAAGAAATTTTAGAAGAAGTCGGTCATCATGAAAAATAAAAAGAAGTTAAAAAAGAAAAAATTTGAAGTTACAAAAGATAAAACGATTGAATCAGTGTTACAACAAATGCGTGAAGAAGGCTATATGCCAGTGAGACGCATGGAAAAACCGGTGTTTAAAGAGACTGATCACGGAGTAGAAGTCAGTCATCAAGAAATTATATTCGAAGGTAAATTAATCGAAAATAAGTAAAGGACGTGTCGTACATGATTTCTCGCTATACTCGAGAAGAAATGGCTAATATTTGGACTGAAGAAAATAAGTTTCGTGCATGGCTAGAAGTAGAGATTTTAGCAGCTGAAGCATGGGCAGAAATCGGAGAAATTCCAATGGATGAAGTAAAACAACTCCGTCCGAATGCTAAAATTGATATTGACCGAATTAAGGAGATTGAAGCAGAAACACGCCATGATGTCGTTGCGTTTACACGACAAATTTCTGAAACGTTAGGACCAGAGAAAAAATGGGTACACTATGGTCTAACATCGACAGATGTTGTCGATACCGCTCAAGGATATTTAATTAAACAAGCAAACGATGTTATCGAAAATGATCTCAATGAATTTTTAGACGTATTAAAAGAAAAAGCAAACGAGCATAAATACACGTTAATGATGGGACGCACACATGGTATTCACGCTGAACCAACATCTTTTGGCATTAAACTTGCATTATGGTATGAAGAAATGAAGCGTAACTTAGAGCGTTTTAAATTCGCTAGAGAAGATATAGAAGTCGGTAAAATGAGTGGAGCTGTTGGAAACTTTGCGAATATTCCACCTGAAATTGAAGAGTATGTTTGTAAACATCTCGGTTTAGATTATGCACGTGTATCTACGCAAACACTCCAACGCGACCGTCACGCTCATTACATTTCAACACTCGCGTTAATTGCAACGTCTGTAGAAAAGTTTGCTGTTGAAGTACGTCATTTACAGCGTAGTGAAGTTCGAGAAGTAGAAGAAGCATTTAGAAAAGGTCAAAAAGGATCCAGTGCAATGCCACATAAACGTAATCCAATAGGGTCAGAAAACGTAACTGGTATTGCGAGAGTGATTCGCGGATATGTGACGACAGCGTTTGAAAACGTACCACTATGGCACGAAAGAGATATCTCTCATTCAAGTGCAGAGCGTATTATGCTTCCTGACGTAACGATTGCGTTAAACTACATGCTAAATCGTTTTAAAAATATCATTAAGAATTTAGTCGTCTTTGAAGATAATATGAAAAACAATATTGAACAGTCGTATGGGCTTGTGAACTCTCAACGTGTCATGCTCGGTTTAATTGACAAAGGACTGTCACGTGAAGCGGCGTATGACCTCGTACAACCACGTGCAATGGAAGCTTGGAAAAATAAAAAAGCACTCCAACCGTTAATTGAGAGTGATGAAGAAATTACAAAACATCTATCTCAAGAAGATATTGACGATGCATTTGATAATAAACATTATTTAAAATCAGTGGACCGTATTTTTGAAAGAGTCGGTATATAATTATTAAACTCAGACAAGTCTTTGTCTGAGTTTTTATTTTCATATGAGTACATTTAGAATGACATATAAAAAAATGCTATAATTATAATATTGAATTTTATGGAGGATACTTATGTTAAACGACGTAAAACATATCTTTAAGTTAGATCCAGCGAAAGAGATTAGTGACGAAGAATTAGAAGAATTAGCTGAAAGTAAAACAGATTTAATTGTAGTCGGTGGGACAGATAATGTTACAGAAGATAACGTTTTAGACTTACTCGCGCGTGTACGTCGTTACAGTGTACCGTTAGCACTTGAACTTTCAAACACACATTCAGTCATTGGTGGGTTTGATCATTATTTCATTCCTGTCGTGTTTAATACGACGAATATGAAGTATCATAACGGACTACTCGTTGAAGCATTAAATGAGTATCATGAAATTATCGATTACGATGAAGTATCAATACTACCGTACATTATTTTAAATGAAGATTGTAAAGCATTTAAAAAAGCAGAATGCTATTTACCAGATAATGAGACATTAACAAGTCTTGTCACGATGATTGATCAGTTATATAAATCAGAGTACATATATATAGAATGTAGTGGGAAATTAATAAGTGTTGAACAGTTAAAATCAATTTCAGAACTTGTAAATAACAGTCATTTAATTTACGGCGGAGGTATTAAAACTCGCGAGGAGTTTAAAGAGAGAAAGCCTTACGCAGAAACATTAGTCGTTGGAAATTCTATTTATAGCGACTTTAAACATGCATTAAAAACGACAAATGAGGTAGAGTAATGGATTTATCTTTAATGAATAAAGCACAACGTGAAGCAATCACAACAACAGAAGGTCCAGTCCTTGTGATGGCAGGAGCTGGAAGTGGTAAAACACGTGTCTTGACGCACCGTATTGCATACTTATTACAAGAAAAAGATGTACCGAGTTATAATATATTAGCAATTACATTTACAAATAAAGCTGCAAAAGAAATGAAAGAGCGTGTTGACAAACTTATAGAAGAAGACACGTCACAAATGTGGATTTCAACATTCCACGCCATGTGCGTAAGAATTTTACGCCGAGATATTGATAAGCTTGGATACGACAGAAGTTTTTCTATTTTAGATACGACAGATCAATTAAATGTTGTTAAAGATGTTTTAAAATCGATGAATTTAGATCAAAAGCAGTATCCACCTCGTCAATTTTTAAATGCAATCTCGAATTTTAAAAATGCGTTAATTACTGAAAAAGAAGCAAAAGAGAATGCATATGACTTTAGAGAGAAGTTAAATGCAGATATTTACTCAGCATATCAAGAGGTATTATATCGAAATAGTGCATTAGATTTTGATGATCTCATTATGCTTACGATTCAATTATTTGAAAAAGAATCTGGTGTTTTAAACTACTATCAAACGAAGTTTCAATATATTCATGTCGACGAATATCAAGATACAAACCACGCACAATATAAACTCGTTTATATGCTCAGTCAAAAATACGAAAATATTTGTGTCGTTGGTGATAGCGACCAGTCAATTTATAAATTCCGCGGTGCGGATATTATGAATATTTTAAACTTCGAAGAAGATTATGATAACGTTAAGACAATTTTACTTGAAGAAAACTACCGCTCACACCAGCGTATTTTAGATGCAGCAAACAATGTCATTGAAAATAATACGAGTCGTGTGCCGAAAAACTTAGTCACAAGTCGTGGTAAAGGTGAAAAGATTACATCAATTGTTTCACAAAATGAACGTGAAGAAGGTCAGCGTATCGTTAAACAAATTCAAAAACTTAAAAATGAAGGATATAACTTTAGCAATATGGCTGTATTATATCGTGCGAACTCTCAGTCACGTGCAATTGAAGATGCACTTGTTAAATCGTCACTTCCATATAATATGGTTGGGGGTATGAAGTTCTATCAGCGTAAAGAAATTAAAGACTTAATGAGTTACATGAAAGTCGTCTTAAACGTGCATGATGATATTGCGATGGAAAGAATTATAAATACACCAAAACGAGGTATTGGTCCAAAGACGATAGACACACTAAGAAATCACGCGAGAAGTTTAGAATCGAGCATTTATGACGCAATTAAAGATGCAGACTTCATTGGACTATCAAAAAAGAATGCTGAAAACTTGGCGAATCTTTTAGAAGTGCTTGAAAACTTAAAAGAAAAATCTAAATTTATGACAATTACTGATTTAGTCGATGAAATACTACATGATACTGGATACGTCGATATGCTCATTAAAGAAAACACGTTAGAAAGTAATTCTCGTATTGAAAACTTAGAAGAGTTTAAAACTGTTACAAAAGAATTCGATGAAACACATGAAATCGGCGACGAGTTACTCTTTGACTTTTTAAGTGATATGGCACTCGTTAGTGACCAAGATAATGTTGATGATTTAGATGCGGTGACTTTAATGACCATTCACGCATCAAAAGGACTAGAATTTAAAGTAATTTTCATCGTTGGATTAGAAGAAGGGTTATTCCCGTCATTTAGATCTATGGATACTGAGGAAGAATTAGAAGAAGAAAGAAGACTAATGTACGTTGCGATTACGCGTGCGATGGAGCGTTTAATTATTTCACGTGCGACGACACGTACAATTTTCGGTAAAACAAATAATGCGATGGAAAGCCAGTTCTGGTCAGAAATTCCTGCGGATTTAATTGAAGGTGAAGACTTAATTTCTGTTTATACCGGCGCAACTAAAAAACGTAAGCCTCGTGCAAAAAGCCAAGTATTTACAAATAACTCTGGTGTATCGTTTAATATTGGTGATAAAGTGACCCATCAGACATTTGGTGACGGTATGATAACGGCTATTAACGGTTCTGGGGATAGTGAAGAGTTAGATATCGTATTCTCTAAAGCTGGACCAAAACGTTTACTTGCGAAATTTGCACCAATTGAGAAGAAGGACTGATTGTATATGGAAAAAAGAATGAGGGAGTTAGAAACACTTCTCACAAAATATAATTATGAGTATCACGTGTTAGATAATCCTTCAATATCTGACCACGAGTATGATCAATTATTCCACGAGCTATTAGATTTAGAAGAAAAACATCCAGAATTAAAAAGTGATACGTCTCCGACAACTAGAGTCGGTGGCGTTGTACTAGATAAGTTTGAAAAAGTGTCACATGAGACAGCGATGTTGTCTTTATCTAATGCATTTAACGAAGAAGATTTACGCGCATTTAACGATCGTATCGAAAAAGCGGTTGGTAAAGTGGAATATATGTGCGAGTTAAAAATTGATGGTCTTGCAGTATCACTTTTATATAATGATGGAAAACTTATTCAAGGTGCAACACGTGGTGACGGAACAGTAGGAGAAAATATAACTGCGAATTTAAAAACAATTCACGCAATCCCATTAACGACAAATTTAACTGAACAATTTGAAGTACGTGGGGAGGCATATATGCCTAAAAGTGCGTTTGAGAAACTAAATAAAGTGCGTGAAGAAAACAACCAACAAGTGTTTCAAAACCCTAGAAACGCAGCTGCTGGAAGCTTGCGTCAGTTAGATACTAGTCTCACAAGTAAAAGACATTTATCAATATTTTTATATGGTACGACACGCCCTGAAATTTTAAACGTTAACTCACAAAGTGCAGCACTCGATAAGTTAGATGAGTTAGGGTTTAAAACGAATCAAGAGCGCGCAGTAAAAAAAGATATCGATGGTGTTATTGAATACGTCAATTACTGGGTAGAACATCGAAATGACTTACCATATGAAATAGACGGTATCGTAATTAAAGTCAATGATTTGAAATTACAAGAGGAAATTGGTTACACAGTACGTTCACCAAAGTGGGCGACTGCGTATAAATTTCCAGCTGAAGAAGCAAAAACTAAAATATTAGATATTGAACTTACTGTCGGTCGTACAGGTGTTATTACACCGACTGCGATTTTAGAACCAGTAAGAGTGGCAGGAACAACAGTATCACGTGCATCTCTACATAACCATGAACTAATAGAAGAAAAAGATATTCGTATTAACGACACTGTAATTATCCATAAAGCGGGAGATATTATCCCTGAAGTTGTGAGAGTGGTATATGAAGAGCGTTCTGACCAAGAAGTTTATGAAGCACCGACCACTTGTCCATCATGCGGCCATGAAGCAGTGAAGTTAGATGAAGAGGTTGCGATTCGCTGTATTAACCCGACATGTCCAGCACAAATTGTTGAAGATATTATTCACTTCGCGTCACGCGGGGCAATGAATATCGATGGTCTTGGTGAGAAGTTTGTTCATCAGTTATATGACGCAGAACTTATTAAGGACGTGGCGGATTTATATACGTTAGAAAAAGAAAAACTCGTTAAACTCGAACGTGTGGGCGAGAAAAAAGCGACGAATTTATTAAGTGCGATTGAAAATTCTAAATCACAACCGCTTCAAAAATTATTATTTGGTCTTGGTATACGATTCCTTGGCCAAAAAGCATCCCGTCTCATCGCAGAAGAATATTTAACGATGGATAACGTTATGGAGAAGACGAAAGATGAATTGATTGAAATTCCTGAAATTGGAGAAGTTATCGCAGATTCTATCGTGACATATACGTCTAACGATGACTTTAAACACTTAATAGAAAAGCTAAAAGCAGAAAACGTTAATATGACTGAAGAAGTAGAAGAAAACGAAAGTAATCAATTTGACGGTATGACATTTGTATTAACTGGTAAATTAGTAGAAATGACACGTAACGAAGCGAAAGAAAAAATCGAGTTAAACGGTGGTAAAGTGACAAGTAGTGTTTCAAATAACACAGATGTCGTTGTTGCAGGAAGTGATGCTGGATCTAAACTCGACCGTGCGAGAGAATTAGAGATTACAGTGTGGTCTGAACAAGATTTACTCGAAAGATTAGGAGGTTAACAGATGAAAAAACTAGTCACAACGATGACACTTGGAACACTTATTTTAGCAGCTTGCTCAAATAGCTCTGTAGACGTTGAAAACGCAGCAGAAAATAATGAACAAAATGAAAATATACAGACAGTTCCAAGAGAAGATGTTCAAGACAGTGTCACAAAGAGTACGTCTAAAGAATATTATCAATCTGTTTTACCTTATGAACTTTCACCTGCACGAGGATTGACGAGTTCTAATATGGTTTCAACTTATAATATGGAGGCGTTCGAGAAAGGCTTATTCGAATTATCTAAAGGAGTCTTTAGTACAGATGATTATGTCTTTCGTGAGGGACAGATTATGTCCGAAGAAATGACTCGAGAATACTTAAAGCGCCAATACTCTGAAGAACAAATTGAAGAGATGGATGAAGACGAGTTAAAAAAGACAGGTGCATTTAGTAACCTCGGATTAAATCCGTCGAGTAACGGTGAAACAGATCCTGAAAAACTTGCAAAAAATGCACCGATCTATTTATCACATATTTTAGAGCAAGATTATTTAAAAGTTGATGAAGATGGCAATCAGTCATTTGAAGGGATTACATTTGGTCTTGCGATGAATAGTGAGTACTTATATCAAAAAGAGCAGTACGGTACGACATATGAAGAAGAGCTTGACTTAGAAGAAGTGAAAAAACAAGGTGAAGAAATGGCACGTGAAATGTTAGAGCGTTTACGTGCAAATAGCGATTATGCTGATAAAAAAGTAATGTTTGCGGTGTTCATTCAGTCAAAAGGTACAGATATTATTCCTGGGAACTTCGTATCCTATGCAGTCGTTGATCCAGGAGAAGAAAAAATCGATAAATTTGAAACTATTGATGAAAAAAATGTCTTACTTCCATCCAATGACAAATCAGTACCTGAAGAAATAAACAATGAATACCGTGCGTTTAATAGAGAATTAGAAAGCTACTTTAAATCATTTACAACAAGTGTCGGTAGAGGTGTCATGCGTGATGGTAAGCTTGAAGAATTATCGATAGAAATTCCATTTGAATATGAATCACGCGGTGAAATGATTGGGATTAGTCAATTTGTTCATGAACTTGTCGAAAAACATTTTGGTAATACAAAGGTCACTGCAAAGATTCAAGATAAATCAAAAGTGTACGCAACGATTACGTCAAACGGCGACGATGATGTTCAGCTCTACATTATGGAATAATAAATATTAGAATAAATATAAAATTTTTGATAAAATTATAAAGTGTTTCATAAAGGAGGATAATCATGGCTGAAGTAACTAAAGAAGATATTCTGAGTATGGCGGATGTCGCTAAAATCGAACTTACAGACGAAGAAGTCAGTCGATATACTGAATCAATTAGCGATATTATTACACGTGCAGAAGATTTAAAGAATATGGATTTAAAAGACGTTGAACCTGCAACGCATCCATTAGAAATTTACGACGTTGTACGTGAAGATGTTCCGAACAACCAAGTACCATTAGAAGAAGCGCTATTAAATTCAGAATCAACAGAAGAAGGTCAATTTAAAGTACCGAAAATGATTTCCTAGGAGGGTCATTGTGACTAATATTCATAACTTAACGGTTGAAGAAATCGTTTCTAAAATCGACAATAAAGAACTAAAACCTTCAGAAGTCGTTGAAGGATTATATGATAGAATTGACGCACATGATAACGATATTAAATCGTTCATTCGTCTTACTAAAGAAGAAGCACTTGAAGCAGCGACTAAATTAGACGAACTTCAAGAAAAAAATGAGATGACTGGTAAATTATTCGGGGTACCTGTTGGTATTAAAGACAATATTTTAACTAAAGGTATCACGACTACAGCAGCATCTAAAATGCTAGAAAACTTTAACCCAATTTACGATGCGACGGTTGTTAAAAAATTACAAGATGAAAACTCAGTAAGCCTTGGTAAGTTAAACTTAGATGAGTTTGCGATGGGTGCTACAACTGAGACATCTTACTTTAAGAAAACAACGAACGCTTGGAATAGTAAGCTCGTTCCAGGTGGATCTTCTGGTGGATCAGCTGCCGCTGTTGCAGCAGGATTCGTTCCAGCAGCACTTGGTACAGATACTGGAGGTTCAATCCGCCAACCAGCAAGCTTTAATGGTGTCGTCGGTATGAAGCCAACATATGGTAGAGTATCACGCTTTGGTGGAATTGCATTTGGTTCATCATTCGATGCGATTGGACCAATTACACGAACTGTTAAAGACAATGCGATTTTACTCGACGTATTAAGCGGTGTTGATGAGTTTGATGGTACGTCAGCAGACGAAGAAGTAAACGTTCTTGAAAATATTGACAATGACATTAAAGGGTTAAAAATCGCAGTCGTAAAAGAGTTTATGACTGATGATGTGAACGCTGAAGTACGTGAAAGTGTTGAAAAAGCAGTTGAAACATTTAAATCACTTGGTGCTGAAGTTGAAGAAATAAGTATCGATCATTTAGACAAAGTGATTTCAATTTATGAAATCGTAAGTTCAAGTGAAGCATTCTCTAACTTAGCACGTTTTGACGGAATTCGTTTTGGATACCGTGCAGAAGCAGAAAATCTAGAAGATTTATATAAGAAAACACGTGGCGAAGGCTTCGGTGAAGAAGTGAAACGCCGTATTATTTTAGGAACTTACATGTTACAAGCGGGTCACTTTGAAGAGTATTTCGAGCAAGCACAAAAAGTACGTCGCTTAATCATAGAACAATTTGCGGACGTATTCTCTAAATATGATCTTGTTTTAGGACCTACAACGGCAGCACCAGCGCATGAATTTGAAAAACCAGATGACAATGTGTGGATGACAGACGTCTTAACAATTCCAGCGAACTTAGCAGGACTACCAGCACTTTCACTGCCATGTGGTTTAACTGAAGATAATCGTCCAATCGGATTACAGCTCATTGGAAATCACTTTGAAGAAGGTAAGATTTACAATGCAGCATATAAATTCGAACAACAATTTAATCTTCACGATGAATTAAAAAATCTCACATTGGAGGTTAAATAAATGCATTTTGAAACAGTAATCGGACTCGAAGTTCACGTCGAGTTAAATACAAAATCAAAAGTATTCTCAGGTGCACCGTCACACTTTGGTGCAGAACCGAATACGAATCTATCTGTTATGGAACTCGCTCATCCCGGTGCGTTACCAGTCGTTAATAAAACGGCAATCGAGTATGCAATGAAAGCAGCACTTGCTTTAAACATGGAAATCCCATCAGTGACTCGTTTTGACAGAAAGCATTATTTCTACCCAGATAACCCAAGTGCTTACCAAATCACACAAGATAAAGAACCAATCGGTGAGCATGGGCATATCGAAATTGAGGTCGATGGTAAAAAGAAAAAAATCGGTATTACACGTCTTCACTTAGAAGCAGATGCGGGTAAATCAGTCCATAAAGACGACCACTCACTTGTAGATTTAAACCGTCATGGTTCAGCACTTGTAGAGATTGTTTCGGAACCAGATATCCGTACACCTGAAGAAGCGTACAAATATTTAGAGAAACTAAAATCAATCATTCAATATACAGGTGTATCTGACGTTAAAATGGAAGAAGGATCACTGCGTGCAGACGCGAACATTTCAATTCGTCCATACGGACAAGATGAATTTGGTACAAAAACAGAGTTAAAAAACTTAAATTCATTTAACCACGTACGTAAAGGATTAGAATTCGAAGAAAAACGTCAACAACAAGTTCTAATGTCTGGTGGAGAAATCGAGCAAGAAACGAGACGTTTCGATGAAAAATCTGGCGAAACAATTTTAATGCGTGTTAAAGAAACAGCAGACGACTACCGTTACTTCAGAGATCCAGACCTTGGACCAGTGAGAATTAGTGACGAGTGGAGAGAGTCTGTACGTGAGAGTATTCCAGTACTTCCAGACGAGTTAAAAACACGTTATATTGAAACTTACGGTTTACCAGAATACGACGCAGATATTTTAACACTCACAAAAGAACATTCAGACTTCTTTAACGAGATGGTTGAAACACATCAAGCAGATCCTAAACTTGCATCAAACTGGATTATGACAAGTGTGAACGAGTACTTAAATAAACAACAAGTAGAACTTCACGACACAGAAATCACACCGAAAAACTTAGCTGAAATGATCGGACTTATTGAAGACGGTACGATTTCAAGTAAGCAAGCGAAAAAGTTATTCACTGAACTAATTAAAAACGGTGGAGAAGCAAAAGAAACAGCTAAAAAACTCGGTATGGAGCAAATTTCTGATCCAAAAGTACTTGGTGAAATGGTTGAAGAAGTACTTAATGAAAATCCACAATCAATTGCTGACTTTAAGGATGGTAAAGACCGTGCGATTGGCTTCTTAGTTGGACAAATTATGAAGAAATCACGCGGACAAGCCAACCCACAAATGGTAAATAAAATTCTTTTAGAAGAAATTAATAAGAGATAAAAATTAAAAAAAGACTTTGCACATCGTGCAAAGTCTTTTCTTATTGTATGAAGAACTGTTTAATATTTTTAGCGACTTCTGTTTCAGTTTCTTTCGTTAACGTATTATTCTCATCGTCATACATATCGTCTAAATATACATCGCTATTATCAACGTAGAAGTAATCGTAGTCATTCATATATGTTTGGTCATCATAAATGGCATTTTCTAAGTTGATGTGGTCATAGACATTTACTTCGCTTAAAACGACAGCAATTTTTTCATCATCAAGGAGTGACATGTACATATCTAATACATTTTGTAAGTCGTGATCTGGCAATACTTCGCTGTTATAGTCTTGTATTTGTAATGCACTTAAAATGACGATGTCTGAGTTTTCGTGAACGTCTAGTTGACTTAATTCCATTGAGTTTACATCAATATCAATACGATTAAACTGAATAGAATTTGAGTTGAATGTATTTTCTAACTCATTTATAAAAGAATCACTATAATATGTTGGTAAAACCACATCTACGATAAGTGGTTCGTTATTTTTATAATTCTCATCGTATCTTTCTTGAATTACATCTTCGTTAAATACTAAGGGTTCAGAAGTTTTTTCTTTTTGTTCTTCATTGTCTTCTTTAGTCTCAGAGGAAGTTGATGATTCAGAGGTCTCTGTCGTTTCCTCATTATTTTTTGTGACTTCATTGTTTTGAATACTACTTTTACCTTCGTAAATAAAGTTAAAGTAAAGTAAACTTAAAAATACAAGTGATAGTACTCCAACTATTATTTTTTTCATTGTATCGCTCCGTTATTATAAATATATGTATAGCCTATATGATATACTAATCTAAACTAAATAATATCATTTTCTCGAATATAATTCATTAACATTACGAGATAGGATTGATTTAAATGATAAATAAAACAATAAAACACATATATACTGAAGCAGCACTTTCTATACTTGAAATGGTACGTATGATTGTATTAGAAGTGCACTATATTCAGTCTGAAATAATGAAAGATGATACAATTAACATTTTATGTGTCACTAAAAAGAATGAAGATATCAGAGACTATATAGAAATACTTGTCGCAGAAGGATTTCGTTTAAACAATATAAGTAAAGATGTAGTTATAATGACAAATAATTTTAAAGACTATATTATTAACTATTATTTTGTAAATGAAAATGAACGTGAGATGTTAAGTTTACAACAGTTAGTAGGTGTAAAGGGATGAAGACAGCGCGTATTATTTACAATCCGACTGCGGGTAGAGAAGTGTTTGAAGAAAATCTTTCAGAGGTGCTTGACCGTTTAGAGCGTGCGAACTTTATCGCAAGTGCACATCGTACAAGAAGCCAAGGGGATGCGACGCGTGCGGCGAAAATTGCATGTGAATTAAATTTTGATTTAGTCATTGCGGTTGGTGGAGATGGTACGGTAAACGAGGTTATTAATGGGTTGCTTCAATTTGATCATCCACCAGAGCTTGGAATTATCCCAATGGGAACTGTGAATGACTTTACGAATGCTCTAGGCATACCAAACGATATTTTTGGTGCACTTGAATTTATTATTAAAGGAGAAGCGACGCCAATTGATTTAGGGCAAATGAACGGCAAATATTTTATGAATATTGGTGGCGGCGGAAAAATTACAGAAGTATCTTACGAAGCACCGAGTCGTTTAAAGTCAGTCATCGGATCACTTGCTTATTACGTAAAGGGAATAGAGTTAATTCCTCAAATTACTTCGATTCCTATTCGCATTGAACACGATGAAGGCATCTATACTGGTAAAGTGATGATTTTTTTAATTGGACTTACAAATTCAATTGGAGGGTTTGAAAAACTAGTGCCAGATGCTAAATTAGATGATGGGTATTTTTCAGTATTGATACTAGAAGAAGTGAATTTAGCAGAACTCGCACATGTTTTAACACTTGCAATGCGTGGGGAGCACTTAAAACATGAAAAGGTAAAATATTTTAAAACAAAAGAATTATATGTCACGAGTTTTGAGGAGGTTCAGTTAAATTTAGATGGTGAATTTGGTGGAGTATTACCTGCACACTTCGTTAATTTAAAACAAGCGATTAAAGTGAGATTAAAAAAAGAATAACTCACAGAGTTATTCCTTTGACTTTTCATCTTCTTTAATTGTTTGAATTTCTTCTTCAAAAGAGGTTGCATGTGTCTCATTAAACTTTTCAATATGAGTATTTCGAACGAGGGTAAAATTTAAAGCAATAAAAAACGAAACACCAGTCATAATAATCGCTGGAAGACCGAGTTCAAACGATGTAACGAGACAGTAAGCAAACAGCACCCAAAGCATAAGTTTACTTGCTCTCATATAATACCCTCCTTAAATCATAATAATAATATTATAGATAATTTTCTATATTTTTTAAAGAGAAATAAGGAGATAATATGGACAAAATATATAACGGAATAGTGACCGGTTATACCCATGACGGAAGAGGAGTCGTAAAGGATCATCATCTTGCGTTTATTCGTGGTGCTTTAAAAGATGAAACAGTCGAGTATTCATTAACACGTACTGGTAAAAAGTTTAATCAAGGTAAAGTGACTAATGTCTTAACCAAAAGTAAAAATCGCACAGTACCACCGTGTCCTTATATAAACGAATGTGGTGGTTGTCACGTCCAGCATATGAATGATATAGAAGAACGTGATTTTAAAAAAGAAGCGGTATTTAATACGTTACGTCGTCATATTAAAAATATAAAAGTAAATGATACAGTTGAACTTGATGAACTTTACTATTATAGAAATAAAACAGTGTTCGCAGTCAGAGAACAGCATGGTAATGTCGTCATTGGACAATTCCACAAAAATGGTAAAGACGTTGTAGATATTGAACACTGTTTGATTCAAAAACGTAGCCATAACGAAATTATTAAAGCACTCAGAAACCTCATTGTTAAACATAACATCTCTATTTATAACGAGGACGCGCATAAAGGGTTTTTAAGACATTTAATTATTCGTTCAAATTACGATGATAGTGATATTCAAGTAATATTTGTTACAAACGGTAAAGAGTATTCGTTTAAGCCACTCGTCAACGAACTTGTAAAAGATGAGCGTATTACGAGTGTCGTACAAAATATACATACAGAAAAGACGAATCTCGTGACAAGCTTTGATTCGGTTGTTCGTTATGGTAATGAATTTATAGAAGATGAATTATTGTCACGTAAATTTAAAGTCAAAGATTTATCCTTTTATCAAGTGAATCATGAAATTACTGAAAAAATGTACAATGAAGCAATCGAACGAGCGGAATTAAAAGAAACAGATGTCGTTATAGATGCATATTCAGGTATCGGGACAATCGGTCAATTGTTAAGTGAAAAGGTTAAAGAAGTCATCGGCATAGAAGTTGTCGAGAGTGCAGTTGATGATGCGAAAGATAACGCTAAGTTAAACGGTATAAAAAATGCATCATACGTTTTAGGTAAAGCAGAAGATAAAATAAAAGAAATTGTTAAAGAAAAAACGATTAATACTTTATTTATTGATCCGCCGAGAAAGGGTGCGGACAAAGTATTTTTAGATACGATTTTAGAAGTTGAACCTGAAAGGATTATTTATATTTCATGTAATCCAGCGACTCTTGGTCGTGATTTAAAAGTACTAAGTGAAAAATACAACGTCGGAACAGTGACACCGTATAATATGTTTTCAAAAACATATCATGTAGAGTGTGTCGTTAGTTTATCGAAAAAATAGAAGGTGAAAGTTATGTCAGAATCACGTACATACGATGTTACAATTAAAAGTTTTAATAAAAAGGGTCAAGGGGTTACAAAGTATCGCCGCGACGACTGGGAAGGTAAAGGTAAAAACTTACGTTTAACAGTACCACGTACAATCCCTGGAGAAGTTGTCCGTGTAAATGTACCAAACGCGATGAACCGTAAAAGTGCCTTTGTAACACCTGAAAAAATTATTGAAAAAGATGAAAATAGAATTGAAGCGCCGTGTAAATATTTTGATATTTGCGGTGGATGTCAGTGGCAACATTTTGATTATAATGCACAGTTAAAAACAAAAGAAAATGCGGTTAGAATGCATATTAAAAATCAAGGATTTGATGAATCAATCATCCAACCAATTATAGGTGCTGAAAATGAATGGCGCTATAGAAATAAAATGGAGTTTACATTTGGTAGTAATGGTGAACTTGGTCTTCATGAAATGGATAACTTTAGAAATATTATTGACCTTGATTCATGTTTAATTGCTGGTGTTGAAACAGAAAAAGTCATGAATATCGTTTCAGAATGGGCAAAACAAAGTGGCATTAAAACATATAACAAAGATACAAAAGAAGGGATTTTACGTTACTTAATGGTGCGAGAGTCTCAACATACTGGAGAAGTGATGTGTGCAATATTTGCTGCAGATGATCCAGAACCGTATGAAGAAGAAATTAATCAGCTATTAAAAACGTTAGTATCTGAAGTCGAAAATATCGAAAGCATTACGTGGTCAAAAAACACAGATTTAGCAGATATGACGCAATCTGAACGCACTGTCGTTCTTCACGGTAGAGATTATATTCACGACGAAATGTATGGATTTAATTATCGTCTATGGTTTGACACGTTTTTCCAAACAAATCCAAGACAAGCTGAAAAATTAGTAGACCTCGCAATAGAATTTGCAAAACCGACGAAAGATCAGTCGATGATTGACTTATTCTGCGGAGTAGGAACATTCTCATTACCATTCGCAACGCGCGTCAAAAGACTCGCTGGAATTGAAATTGTTGAAACCTCAATAGAATCAGCAAAACAAAATGCTGAAGAAAATGATATAGCGAATACTTATTTCCTCGCAAAAGACGCTAGACGCGGTATTGACGAAGTACTAGAAAACTGGGGCAGACCAGACGTCATCATGCTCGACCCACCACGATCAGGTGCAGGTGGAAAAGTAATGCGTAGAATCGGACGCCTTCAAACAGATAGAGTAGTATACGTTTCATGTAACCCAGAAACATTCGCAAAAGACATCACATGGCTCAGAGATTTTGGCTATGAACTAAAAATCGTACAACCTGTGGACTTATTCCCGCATACGGTGCATGTGGAGTTGGTGGCGCTGTTAGAGAGAAAACCTATATAAAGCTCCTCGTAGGATAATAATAAAATGAGGTAGGGCGTTCAATCATATTGAACGTCTTTTTTTATTTAAGTAAAAAATTAAAATATTCTTATGGTAAAATTTAAATAAAATAATTCGATTGAAGTCGATGATAAACTTATTCAAGATAATTAAAGATATTCGGTGAATTATAATTCATGTGAAAGGGTTGAAATGATGAGTAAATTTTATATTGCATATGGTTCTAATTTACACCTTGAACAAATGAGAAAGAGATGTCCAACTGCCAAGGTGATCGGTAAAAGTGAAATTAAAGATTACACACTTACTTTTAGAGGAGAACATGATCGTGTTTTTGCAACAGTTGAACCGTGTAAAGGTGAAAGTGTTCCAGTTCTCGTGTGGCAGATTGCACCAAGTGATGAAAAAGAACTTGATATTTATGAAGAATATCCAGATTTATATAGAAAAGAAATGATGGAAGTTATCGTAGATAATCAGCCAGTCAATGCGATGGTCTATATTATGAACGAAGAAAGCCCACTGAATCAGCCAAGTAAAGAATATTATTCAACAATTACAGAAGGATATAAAAGTTTAGGATTTGATTTAGAGTATTTACGTAGAGCAGCTAAATGTTCATTATAAAATGAATACCTATTCTCGTATAATATCTATAAAAAATTGCATCAGTTATTCATAACAAAAAGTAGATATTAAGAACCGTGGAACGTAAAGGTGAAACGGATGATTATCATATGTATAATTAAAGTTGGATGGATGAGTTATGAGGAAGTGTAAGTATGAATGTTAAAAAGTTCTTCGCAATTTTATTTATTGCATCACTCGTAATATTTTTAGGTGGATTTGTGTTTAGTTATTATGAAGCACTTCGTCCACTAAAGCCGTTTTATTATGTTTTTACGTTTGTAGTAATTATCGTTATACTCGTCTTCGGATTTAGAGGTCTGTATAAAACGTTTGATGAGGATTGATAATATGGAATTTAAATGGCTATTCGTTTTATTGTTTGTCGCATTCGGTGGAACGATTCTATTTTCAAATATTGATATTTTAATTCCATACAGAAAAATGTTTTTATTTGTAGTATTGCTTTTGTTCATAGTAGTATTTATTACAAGTATTTTTAAGTTAAAGAATGAAACCTGAACTTTTTTGAGTTCAGGTTTTTTTATTTGTGATTTGTAAATAAGAAATTATCAATATTACTACTTTTAAAATATGGTGGGGCTTTTATTCATTTTTAAAAATGATTAATCAATTGACTGTACAGATTTTAAGAAATCATTCGTAATTTGTTAAATATTGATTTTTCCATAAAGGTTGAATATGCATTATTGTATGTCTAAAAGGAGGTTTTTATGGTGAAATCGACGGCGCATCGTCAACTAGAAGCTTTAAAATGGAGAATGCCTTTAGCAAGAGAGCAGTTATATTATTTGGATCATTTACAACGAGGATATGAAGGTGAGCGGGAGTTTAAAAAGTTTGTTGATAGTTATATCGGCGAGGGTGCAGTGACAATCACAGATTTTATATTTTCTGTGAATGGTACGGTCCGCCAAATCGATGCATTCATAATATTTAATGATGCAGTCATCATTTTTGAAGTGAAAAATTATCAAGGAGATTATCTATTTAAAAAGGGTGAATTTTATAACACGAAGTATAGAGACAAAATCAAATCACCAATTGATCAACTAGATCATACAGTAATTCTCTTGAATCGGTTATTTAAGAGAATAGGCATACATATACCGATAAAAAGCTACGTTGTATTTATTGGTGAAGATTTTCATTTATATGAAGCACCACGAGATTTAAATATCGTAATGAGGAGTCAGCTTCCAAACTTTTTAAATGAATTACGCCTAATGTACCGTCGTACAGATGAAAATACAATGAAATTTGTAGACACTTTAAACGAATTTAAGCATCTCGAAGAGCGCAGACTTCACATCGATTATTCATACGACAGTCTAAAAAAGTCTCTATTTTGTAGTGATGATGGTGGGGAGCTTGTTTTAAATAACCGTACATACTATAAATGTCCGAAATGTAATAAGAAAACCTCTATCGAAGATGTAGTTCTTCAAGCAATCCTTGACTTTTATACGCTATTTCCCGAGAAGAAATTAACGATTTCTAGTCTATATAATTTTACTGGTGGCAAGATATCAAAATATCACTATAGAAAATTATTAAAGAAAAATTTTAAGCGTTTAGGTAATGGTCGATCTGTTCATTATACTATAGATAAAGTAATTGAATAAGTTTAAGAGTCGTAGGTCATTTCATCTTGTTAAAATAATGAGAAGTACTTTTACGCAAAGGTTCATTGCATTAACGAAATAAATTTAATTTAACAAAAACGTATTTTGCGTAAACGGGCTAGGTGATATGTTGACAGAAAAGCTCTAATTGTCAACGAACACACCTCCCTTTTAACGTAAACACGATTTGCGTTAACGAAAGAAATTTCTCTTCGAACTAACTGTAGATAAACTACTTGAATAAGTTTAAGAGTCGTAGGTCATTTCATCTTGTTAAAATAATGAGAAGTACTTTTACGCAAAGGCCAGTTGTATTAACGAAATAAATTTAATTTAACAAAAACGCATTTTACGTAAACGGGCTAGGTGATAAGTTGACACAAGCGTCTTAATTGTCAACGAACACATCTCTCTTTTAACAGAAACACGATTTGCGTTAACGAACGAATAAAAAAGCTAATCAGTTACCCGAATTTATTGAAGAATTCTCTCAATCTAAATGGTATACTTAAATTAATTCTATTATTTAAGGTGTGTTTTTTATGAAAAAAGATGTCGTTCGTTTTGAAGAGGTTTTAAATCGTAGTGCAGACTTAAAAGAAGAGATGCAAGAAATACTTCAAAAATTCGAAGAGAATTTAGAGGATTATAATGCACTGAAAGATTATTATGGCAGCCAGGAATATCTCGATGATCTTAAAGTTTCGAATATGACTGATGAGTACGATGACATTGAACAAGGTGTACTGTCTGAAGATGCAGTATTCAATTTAATTGGTGAGATGTATCACTTAAATGTTGATATGTTAGAAATCGCTACGAAGTATTTAAGAACACACTAAGATTAATTATTTAAATTAAAAATAAGGAGTGGCGTTCATGAAGCATTATTATTTTGAAGTTGAGAGACGTCACCGCGAGAGTCACGTCTATATTTGCAATGAAGCGGGCAAAAAGGTTGGGGAATTATTATTTAATCCAAGAAAAAATTTTGATAATGAAAATAGTTTTCTTTTTCAATATGAAAATGGGAATTCATATTTTTTAGGCTTAAGACAACGTCGTTTTAGAGATATGAATATCGCACATTATGAACTCTATACTGATAATGAAAAATTTAAATTTAAAGAACGAAAAATACATAACCTTATGAATTTTAGAGTAGATGGTATCATTCATAATTCTAATTATTCACTTACAGAACGTATGGCAAATACGCTTGAAATGGTCAAAGATGGTGTGACTATCGGACGTATTACTGAAGATGAGATTGTAGTTAATGATCATACATTAGAAATTGAAGAAAGCTTATTTTTTATGATGTACTTTATGTTCAAGTTATATAAGAGAGAATACGTGACTTTGAAAAAATATCTGTACAAGATTTAGGGGTGTCATCATGTATTTATTAATTTTAAGTTTTATAATCCCAATTACCGGAATATTTTTACCAATCATTATGGGAAATGATTATGGCTGGATTCTAACTATTTTAATCGTTGTACTTGGACTATTATTTAGTTGGACAAGCTTTAGAGAAAGAAAAGATAAGTGGGCTATCGGTGCCTTACTATTAAATATAGCTGCAGTTATATACGCAGCAATCGTGACGACTCAATTTTTTATGAGCTGATAAAAATTATCAGCTCATTTTTATTTATAAATAACTATATTTTTCGATATCTAACTCTGCGTCGTTAAATAGAAGTGTATCTGAAATTACTTTACCTAAAAATGGTGCAGCCGTTAAACCACTTGATCCGAGACCATTTGCGACAAATGTTTTTTCATCGATATATCCTAAAAATGGTAAAAAGTCTCTCGTATATGGTCTTAAACCAACTTTCATAAACTGATCGACAATTTCAATTTGAGGATAAAATTCATGAAATACATTAAGTAAATACTCCATGTTTTCTTTTGTAGGTGTAACGTCAAAACTTTCTGTATCGATATGTGTTGTACCAACTGCGAAATGATTTTTATTTAGATTTACGATATAGTGACTTCTATGCATAACGACTGGTAAATTCTCGTAATCTCCATTCGTTTTTACATGTAAAATTTCTGCTTTTTGATGACTCACTTTTGGTTCAAACGATTGCTCTCGGCCGTAAGCACCCGTTGCATAAATTTTAAAATCATCATCTTTACCTTTATATTCTTCATATTTAATTGTGCCACCAGACTTTAAATAAGCGTCTTTTAATGCTTCAAGTAGCGATTCACCTTTAACTTGGCCACCGCCTTTAACGAATATATTATAGTACTCATTATTTAAATCTTTAACATCTTTGTTTTCTGAAACAGAAATCATTTCACGATAAATTTCATTATTATTTTTAATTCTCTTTAGTGCTTTACGATATTTTTTATCGTCATCAAATAATATATATGCACCATTTTGTTTAAATGCTGGATCGATATTTGATTCTCTTGATAATTTTTCTATAAATTTCGGATAATACGCAGCACTTTTAGTGACCATTTCTAACCATAGCTTATTTCGTCTTTGACTGACCCACGGGCAAATAATACCTGCAGATGCTTTGGTAGCTTGTCCTTCATCTTGTCTGTCGTAGACAATAGTATTTATATGTTGTTGTAAGTGGTAGGCAATTGACATGCCCATAATACCACCACCAATAATAATCATAGTGATTCCTCCTAATACTATTATAGCGAGAAGTATGAGAATTTAAATTTAGAACAAATGTTCGTTTTTTGATATAATAATAATGGTGATAAAAATGGAGCGGCGTATTATTCATATTGATATGGATGCTTTTTATGCACAAGTTGAACAACATGATAACCCAAAACTGAAAGGTCAACCGGTCATCGTTGGTGGTCGGTCTTTTAGTCGTGGTGTTGTGTCGACCGCGAGTTATGAAGCACGTAAATACGGTGTTCATAGTGCGATGGCAATTAGTCGCGCACATAAACTGTGTCCAGATGGTATTTATCTAAGGGCACGATTTGATCGTTACCGTGAAGTCTCGAGTCAAATTATGGATATATTTTTATCGTATACGGATATTGTTGAACCATTAAGCTTAGATGAGGCATATTTAGATATTACGCATCTCGTCAATAAAAAGCGTCCTGCTAAACAAATCGCCTTACACATCCAGCACGATATTTTTGAAAAGACTGGACTCACTTCAAGTAGCGGTATTTCATACAATAAATATCTTGCGAAACTCGCTTCTGGTATGAATAAACCAAGTGGTACGACCGTCATTGATTATAAAAATGTTCATGATATTTTAATGGATCTAGATATTGGAGATTTTCCAGGTGTCGGTAAAGTAACTGAAGAAAAAATGCACCGACTTAAAATTTTTAACGGACAAGACTTATATGACCAAGATGAAAACTTTTTAATTCATCATTTTGGTAAAAGAGGGAGAAGTCTTTACGAAAAAGCACGAGGTATCGGAACAAATCAACTCGATTATGATCGTGAACGTAAGTCAATTGGTAAAGAAACAACGTTTAGTTACGATAGGAATGACGACGAGGAAATGATTAGAGTGTTAAAAAATTTAGCCGAACAAGTATCCAACCGGTTAGATGATAAAAAGCTCTGCGGCAGAGTTGTCACTGTAAAGATTCGACATGAAGATTTTTCAATTCATACAAAACAAACAGGTACGAGTAATCCAATTTATAGAACTGATGAAATATATGAAGTTGCGCATCATTTATATTATGAATTAAAAAATCCATCAATACCGATTCGTTTAATAGGAGTTACTGTGTCAGAGCTTGAGAAGCGGGCATATCGAAATATGACAATTTATGATTTTTTAAAATAGAGTGTAGTTTGTTATACTATATAAATATCGAAAAAAGTGAGGGTTTATTGTGATAGTTGAAACTGATAAAGAACTTGAAGGCTTAAAAGAAATCGGTCAAATTTGTGGACGTGTATTAAAAGAGACAATTAATTACGCAAAAGTTGGAATGACGACAAAAGAACTCGATAATTTTGCAGGTGAGTTACTCGAAAAATATGGCGCAAAAAGTGCACCGATTACTGAATACGACTTCCCTGGCTATACATGTATTAGTATTAACGAAGAAGTTGCGCACGGTATTCCAGGTAAACGTGTTATTAAAGACGGTGACATTGTAAACGTTGATGTTTCTGCAATGAAAGATGGTTTTTACGCAGATACTGGTTTATCATTTGTAGCGGGCGAAGTAGATGATGAAAACAAGCAAAAAGTGATCGATGTTGCAGACATGGCATTTGAAGCGGCAATGAAAAAAGTAAAACCAGGCGCGAAACTATCTCAAATTGGTCGTGCAGTACATAATACGGCACGAAAAAATAATATGACAGTAATTAAGAACTTAACAGGACACGGGGTTGGATATAGTTTACATGATGAACCACAACACGTACTCAATTACTACGATGCGTCAGATAAGACAATCCTTAAAGAAGGTATGGTAATTGCCGTTGAACCTTTTATTTCAACAAAAGCAACACTTGTTTCTGAAGGAAAAAATGACTGGGCATTTGAAACAAAAGACGGAAGTTATGTTGCTCAAAAAGAACATACAGTTATGGTCACAAAAGAAGGTCCAGTATTACTTACTGAAGTTGAATAATGATTTAAATATACTTTCTAATAATTTGAGAGATAAAAAAACACTTAAGGAAATTTCCTTAAGTGTTTTAAATTAATAGTCTTTATGAACTACTTCAACTGCACCAGTATCCGGATTCATGACGAGTCCATGTACTGGTACTTTTTTATCCATTAAGGGATGTTGTTTGACGACTTTTACGTTTTCATTGACGCTTTCTTCGACGCTCTCAAATCCTTGTAGCCAGTCGACAACATCTATACCTGAATGCATTAACGTGTTGATGACGTCATCACTAATACCACGTGACTTCATTTCACTTAAAATTGGTTCTGGTTTTAATGCACCGAACCCGCAATCAGTATGGCCCATAATAATAACTTCTTCAACACCGAGCATATATACCGCAACGAGTATACTTCTCATCGTACTTCCATACGGATGTGTAATCATCGCTCCTGCATTTTTTACTTGTTTAATATCACCATTTTTAAGTCCGAGTGCTTTGTACGTGAGTTCAGTTAGTCTAGAGTCCATACAAGACACGATCAGCACTTTTTTATCTGGTGTTTTGGACGTTTGATAGTTCAAATAATCTTTGTTGCTTACAAATTCTTCGTTGTTTTTTAATAATGTTTCTAATAAATTCATGCTTTTTCAACCTTATCCTTATATCCATTCTCATTAACATCAAAATGTTCTTTATGTTTAATTGCGTTGATTTGTGCACCTAAAATTAAAATAACGCTCGTAATATATAACCAGAAAATTAAGATGATTACCCCAGCAATACTACCATAAGTTGCAGAGTAGTTACTGAAGTTAGAAACGTAGAAGCTAAATCCTATAGATGCAACAATGAAAAGAATTGTTGCAGTAATTGCACCTGGCAACACTGATCTTATTTTTGTTTTAATATTTGGAGCGAAAATGTACACGATTAAGAACGATACAAATACGAGAATGACTGGTAATAAGTTACTAATTAAATTCCACACAAATTTAAACTGACCAGTAGCTCCTATACTACCAAAAACTAATTCTCCAATTTGGTTACCGAGGATCATTAATACGAAAGTACCAACAATCCCTAGTGCTAAAATAAGTGTAAATAGAATTGATAATAGACGTGATACGATACCGTTACGGTTGTCTTCAATATCATACGCAACGTTAAATGCACTCATTAACTGGTTCATACCGTTTGACGCAGACCAAAGTGTTAATAATAGACCAATAGAAAGTAAACCACCGGAACTACTCGATAGCACGTCATTTAAAATTCCTGTGAGCATTCCAGAAATTTCTGAAGGTGCATATTCATTAATTAGATCTGTAAGCTGAGATTGATCGACATTAAATAATGGTACAATTGTTAATAAAAAGATTAACGCTGGGAATATAGATAATAATAAATAATATGCCAGTTGTGCAGCCATCCCTGTCGTGTTGTCTTTATTAAACTGGAATAAAAGTTTACCAATGAATCCAGCATCATCTTTCACTTTCGCAGGTTTGTTAATTTTAGAAACATATACACTTTCTCCTGGTTTTGGAACGATGGACTGGAATGTTTGATATCCAACGAAATATTCGTGTTTTTTGTTATCTTCTTTTTGTTCTTTTTTTAGGTCCTTAACAAGTTCCTTTTGTTTCTTTTCGTTAGATTTTTCATCTGTTTCTTTTTTGTCTTCGTATTCTTTTTCTCTGTCTTCTTGTTCGGTTCTATAATCGTCTTGTTTATATGCTTCTTCAGCTTTATTACCTTGTGACTTATGTTCTTTGTTGTACTCGTCACCGTGTTTTAATTCGTTTAAGTAATCTGTATTACGTTCGCGATTTGATTCTTTACTCACAAACATTCCCCCTTTATAAAGTAAAAGGACGTCTAGAGACGCCCTTACGCATTATTGTAAATGTTTTTGATCTCTATTTTTATCAAAAATTTCTTTAGCATTTTTTAATGACTCTTCTAATTCTGGGTTATTACGACGAATTTCTTCGAACGTATCTTTCCAGAAAAGAATTTCTTCTTTAATTTCATCGAACTTAGATGGCTCGTTAGAGTTTGAAGAAAATTGATTTTTTAACTCATCTGGATTTTTTGCATAATCAATCGTTTTTTTAGAAGTGTTGATTACACTGTTACGTGTATTTTTATCAGCAAGGCTGACAAGCCCACCGACAACTGCGCCTAAAAGAATCGCAGGAACAAGCTTGTTTTTCATATAAATCGTCTCCTTTTTTTCTTATCAATAATAGATATATCCATTTTAGCGAAATTTTAAACGAAATAAAATATAAATCGACATGTTTCACTTAAATTTGGTAAACTAAACGTTATAACCTTTAATACTAAGGAGACAGATTTATGGATAAAAAACAAATGTTACTAGAAATCGAAGAAGGACTTAACGTCGTTAATAAAGGTATTTTAAGTAACGAAGAGTTTCCAGATGATAAGCTTGAAGAATTGAAAGAATATCATAGTTATATTACAAAGCAAAAGCAAATTTCACCAAAAGAACAAACGATGATTATCGATGAAATTGGTAAATTAAAAAAATAAAGGAGGATCTATAATGGCAGTTGAAGAAAAACTTACAAAATATGCTGAATTACTCGTAGATGTTGGTGTCAATATTAACGAAGGTAAACGTTTATTTGTATCCGCTTCTACAGATGCGTTACCACTCGTACGTGAAGTCACACGCGTCGCGTATGACCGAGGTGCTAGTGAAGTTGTTGTAAAGTTAACAGATGATAAATTAACGAGATTACATGCTGAAAATCGTACAGCTGAAGAACTTGCAACTATTCATCCATGGACTGTTGAAGAACGTATGCACTATAGTGATGAGCACGCAGGATTTTTAAGCATCATTTCAAGTTCACCAGAGTTACTTAAAGGAATTGAACCGATGAAACTTAGAGAAATGCAAATCGCTTCAGGTAAAGCGATGAAAGATTTCTCAGCACGTGTTCAATCGGATTTCCACTCATGGTGCGTGGCTGGATATCCATCAGTCGACTGGGCAAAACTTGTATATCCAGATGAAACAGAAGAAGTCGCATTTGAAAAGTTATTAGATCTTATTCTTTATACAGTTCGTGCTGATCAAGACAATCCAGTAGAAGCATGGGATACGCACGATAAAACATTACATGAAAAAGTTGATATTTTAAACGATGCGAATTTAAAATCATTAAGATTTGTTTCTGAAGGTACAGATTTAACAATTGGCTTACCTAAAGACTACTTATTCGCTGGAGCGTCAAGTATCGATTCGACAGGTCGCAAATTTATGGCAAATATGCCAACTGAAGAAGTATTTACCGCACCAGACAGAAATAATGTTAATGGTTATGTCAGTAATACGTTACCATTATCACACGGCGGGAATATTATCGATAACTTTAAGTTAACGTTTGAAAATGGAAAAGTTGTCGACTTTGAAGCGGAAGTTGGTTACGAAATTTTAGAAAATATTTTAGAGACTGATGAAGGTTCACGCTACTTAGGTGAAGTCGCACTCGTTCCTTATGACTCACCAATCAGTAATACAAATACACTATTTTACAATACGTTATTTGACGAGAACGCGTCATGTCATATCGCACTCGGTAGTGGGTATGCATTTAACGTAAAAGACGGTAAAGAAAAGTCACGTGAAGAGTTAAGTGAAATTGGTATTAATGATTCAATTACGCATGTTGACTTTATGATTGGTAATAGCGATACGGATATTATAGGTATTACTGAAGACGGTAAAGAGATTCAAATCTTTAAAAATGGGGACTGGAGTATTTAAAAAGTCTATCCCACACTATTTAAAGTATGGTATTATAGTAGTAGTATAGGAAAGTAATGATTCGGAGGTAAAAGCTATGTTCTCATTCGGATTTTTTGGAATGACGTTAAGTATTTTAATTGCTGTTTCGATTACTCTCGTCGCTGTATTAGGTTTCGGCGGTGTAGTTTTCTATTTCTTAGCACAAGCATTCAATAGTGAAGACGCACTAGTTGTAGATACAAGAGAAGAAGCATTAAATCGTAAAATTTAATAATACAAAAAAGTAGAGGAGATGATGATCTCCTCTTTTTTTACTTAATTCATTTAAATCATTTAGAGGTGTAACGATGAAAAAGAAAATGTCAGAATCATATTCAGTAAAGTCAGCAATTGTCTTCCCACAACATACAAACAACTACAATACGATGTTTGGTGGAATGTTACTGTCTCAAATTGACGATATCGCAGCAATTACCGCAAGACGTCACTCTGGAGCACAGACAGTTACTGCTTCAATTGACTCAATGGACTTTTTAAGACCAATTGAACTCGGTGATATTGTCATATTAGAAGGTGTTGTAACTTATACTGGTCGATCTTCAATGGAAATTATGGTGAAAGTGTCACGTGAGAATCATTCTGAAGAAGGTAAAATTTTAACAGGATTTTGCTTTATGACATTTGTTGCGGTTGACGAGAATGGTAAGCCGTTAGAAGTACCAGAAATTGAATGCGATTCAGAAACATTAAAATTCTTATATGATACTGCTGAAATACGTGTCAATAGACGTAAAGAAAGACTTGAACATACGAAAGAACTTGCGGAATATATTGAAAAACAACTCTTTTAGGAGGAAATTATGAAAGTAGAGCGTGTCGTTCAATTAAAAAATAATTTTTACGATGTATATTTTAGTGACCAGTCAAGACTAAAAGTACACGAAGAATCACTCGTAAAATACGAGTTATTACCTAATCGTGAAATTGACGAAGAAACATTAAAAGAAATTAAAACTTCTATTGAATACGACCGCGCATATATTCGAGCGATTCAATATATATCGTATAAAATAAGATCAAAACAAGAGATTATTGATAATTTAAGTGAATTTTATAGTAATGATGTCATTAAAAAAACAACTGATCGTTTAGAAAAAGAAGGGTATATCGACGACAAGCACTATGCGAGAAGTTTAAATAATACGATATTTAACACGACTGATAAAGGTCCAAAACATCTTGAAAGAAAATTGTTTGAAAAAAATATCGATGAAAATATTATTATAAATGAAGTTGAGTATTTCAATGAAAAAGTCGATAATGAAAGAATTCAAAGAATTACTCAAAAAGAATTAAAAAAATATAAAGGCTCGTCAAATCACTTCACCATGAAGTTAAAGCAAAAGTTATTACGTGACGGATATACAAGTGAAAATTTTGAATTTATTCCAGATGATATATACTTTGATGACACAGATTATTTTGAGAAAGAATTTGAAAAATATTATAATAGATTAAAAAGAAAGCACGAAGGCTTTCAATTAAAACAAAAAGTGACGGCAGCACTATTAAGACGAGGGTTTAGTTACGACCAAATCAATGAGAAGATAGGCGGAATTGAAGATGAATTTTAGTACGATGACTAGGGTTGAATTAGAACGCTATATTCAAGAAACACGAGAAAAAATGCGTAAAGCTGAAATGATGGGCGTTGTTAATGAGTATCATGTTTTAGAGCGCCAAGCGCTAATTGCAGAATGTTATATGGTCGATTTATCATTAATTCAACCAGGTAAAATCTACAAAGTGATTTCAAACGAAGATCATTACTTTAAAGTGGAATATTTAAAAGGGATTTTTGCGTGGGGCTTTTATATTGGTGGAGACGAGCCAGAGACTGCGATTCCAGTCAGTCTATTACAGCTAGATAAAAAATAATGCAAGATATCATACTCCACAAATCTACAGGGCTCGTTTATCAGGAAAAAGAACGTACAAAAGAAACGAAGTTCTTTTTAAAGCCAACACATCTTATTTTAAAAGATGTAAATACAACGCTATATCGAGGAGAAGTCCTTGGTATACTAGGTGAATATTCCACTTTAAAATATCTTAAAAATGTGTTTGCCGGACACTTAAAGCCTGACCACGGTCGGGTGAAATATGATGTATCTTTTTTAAGCTTAGACGTTGAAGATCATATATTAAACAAAAAACCATTACATATATTTGTTGTAGAAATATTAGAAGAGTTTATGAATGAAAAAGATGTGAAAGTTTCACTCGATATTTTAAAGAGACATCCTATCTTTTTTAACTACTGGGAAAAGTCAGTGGATCAGCTATCTAGACAAGACATTGCTGTTGTTTTACTTGAAATTTCTTCAGAGATTCAAGCGGATATTACGCTATATAATAACTTTTTCAGATATTTAAACGATGACGGATTTAATCGTTTAAAATCAATCATTAACACGTTAGAAGAAAAAGAGCATGGTGTGTTTTTATTAGAATCTAAATTTGAGCCGATTGAAAAGCTCGCCAATCATTTTGTTTGGCTCAGTTATGGTCAAATGAGATTTGAAGGAACAGTTCAAAAGGGACGTCAAGTATATAATGACTATATGAAAAAACGTTCGCAAATTCGCAGCGTCGACGAGGAAGCGCTGTTTGATTTAGAATGGAAAGAACGAATGTATGAACCATCGAATTTTAAACATGGTTTAAAACGACGAAACCGTAAAAACGAATCGTTTATTGATGAATTAAACATTCAGCAATTAATTATCGCGTTCGTTGTCTTTTTTACAATGGTTCTGTCATATTTATTAGTCATTATGGATTTTGAATTTACAAAAGAAGAACACCCATTTGTAGAAGTTGCTGAAGATACTGAAGAAGACGTTCAAGTTGAAAGACTACGTTATGGTTTTGTGCTAAACGATGATTTAAAGTTACAAGATCAAACATTACCAAAATATGCGTTAGTTCAAGTGACTGAAACTAAGAAAAACAAACTGAATGTTCGTATAGGTAGTAACGAAGAAACGGTTTCTAATGATGATGTATTATTATTTAATCCGTCGAGTATGTTTGAAACGATCGATTATGACGCGATGATTCAGTATATGAGTGACGATTATTTAGACAACCACTTATTTTATGCGAATTATTTAAATCAACCAGTAGAAAACATTGAGAGTGACTTTACTTTATCAGATATTAACGACTATAAAGCAACTGTCGATAATACAGATATTACGTTTTTAATCGATAAAGATACTGTAATTGGAATTATAACGAGTGGATCCGGCGAAAAAGAAATTAAAAAAGCGTTTAATATAGAAGAAGATTATAAAATTTATAAAACAGATGGTGGTTTTGTGTTATATGACGCACCAAATAATACATGGGTCTATGTGAGTAGATAGGTGAGTATATGAATGACAAAATAAGTTACTTATGGAGAAAAACATTTACATTTAAAGGCCGTAATGTAGTAAAAAGTTTAATTCCGACATTTATTTATATCTTCTTTGCGATTATTCTAGCAGTCGGTCTGTCATTTTTAAGTGCGAGTCAAATGACTAGAATGACGTATGTCGTTATAGGACTTACTGCTGCGGTTTGGCTATATAGTTCAACAATTTTAAACTACTATGAGATTAATAGAAAAGATTCGATTATTAAGATGAACTATATACCGATATATTTACGCGTCATTCCAACAATCGTATTTCAAACAGTCATTTATTTATTATTTACTATTATATATAGTGCGATTTTATCGATTAAAACGACAGAATTTATGTTACGTATCATTTCTTTAGGATATTACGTATTACTTGGTATGATTTTAATAATTCCGTTCACAATATTTTATATTGAATTTCGTCAACATTTTAAATATAAATATATTGATGTGATACTCTTTATACTTTTAATATTGTTAACACCGGTATTTTATATTAGCGAAAACTTACCGAGTGTATTAGAAAATATACTTGTGCTAAACCCGTTTTATTATATCGTGTATGGTATTGAGTTATCAGCAGTAAAAGTATCTTGGTCTACAAATAGAATTCCAAATGATATATTATTTTTATCTGAAGTGACACTAATATATATGGCACTTTATAGACTATATACAAAATCAAATATTTATATGAAAAAAGAAAAATCCCATTGAGATTTATCTCAATGGGATCGTTATTTTAAGCTATCTTTTGTTGAAGTTTTTCTTCAGTAAATACCCAACCTGTAAAACTAGATTCAATTGTTTGGTTATCTTTATTTAATATAAGAATACAAACAAACGGATAATGACCGTTTTTTAAATATCTTAAATCGATATATCTTACTTCAATTCGTGATTCATCAATTTCAGTAATCTCATATCTATAAATACTTGAAAAATAACTAAATGCTCTAAAATCTTTATTATCCTTAACGATTTGATATAAATCTTTTTCAAGTGGTCCAATTTTGTCAAATTCATCGTAAATCACGACTTGTGTTTTAAATGCACGTCCGACGATAAATTTATCTTTAGTGACAAGTGCAATACGCCACTCAAAGAATTTTAAAGTCGGCATGACAAAGAGTCGTAAAATTTCATCGTTAGGTAGTAGTCGACTGACTTTTTTCATAAGCATCTGTTTATATAAAGCGCGTACGACATAGTAAATAGCAATAATACCGTAAATTATGAAAAACCAAGTGACCGGGTTAAATCCAAATCCCCATAATACTAAATGTAATATAAGTAATGTCATAATTGGGATATCAATAGTGTTAATAAGACCAAGTTGAATCCACCGGTTATCAAAGAACCTTAGTGCTTGGGTGCCATACATATTAAATATATCGACGAACACGTGTAAAAACACAGCGAGTAAACTCCATAAATACATATGGAAAAAATCTAAACCGAATAATACGTTTGATAATGTCGCAAGTAATAACGGCCATATGACAAACGTAAATGGTAAACTATGAGTAATTCCGCGGTGGTTTTTAATATATGTTGCGTTGTCTTTAAATTTTAATACCGTATCGATATCCGGAATAAGGCTAGCACCTACAATCGTTGCAGCAAACCCAACAGTGACAGCGTCAACTTGTGGGTCAACCGTTGCTAATCCAACGAGCGTGCCGCCCATTAATCCATGTGTTACAGTATCCATATATATACTCCTCATTTAATTAATAGAATAGGTGAATGTTTTGAACTATAAATCATTTAACGAATCACTTCTTAGTTGGTATTACGAAGTTCGTCGTGATTTGCCGTGGAGACAGACGAACGATCCATATAAAATATGGTTATCAGAAGTGATGCTTCAACAAACTCAAGTAAAAACTGTAATTCCTTATTATAATCGTTTTATAGATAAATACCCAACGTTAGACTCCATCGCAGATGAAAGTAGTGAAAACTTACTTAAGGAATGGGAAGGGTTAGGGTATTACAATAGAATTCGTAACTTCCATGAAGCGGTCAAAGAAGTTAAATCTTCTTACCATTCAAAAGTACCAGATAATTTAAACGAATTTTTAAAATTAAAAGGGGTTGGCCCTTATATCGGTGGGGCTGTTCAGTCAATTGCTTTTAACCACCGAGTGGCAGCAGTGGATGGTAATGTGTTAAGAGTTATGACAAGACTCACTGAAGATGACCGGGATATTTCTAAACAAAAAACGATTACTTCAATCAAAGAACATATTGAAACGTTTATGCCAATCTTCGCAGGAGATTTTAACCAAGCGATGATGGAACTCGGTGCTACAGTTTGTACACCACGTATTCCAAAATGTGTGACATGTCCCGTACAATCATACTGTGAATCTTTTAAAAATAACACTGTTAATCAATACCCGTTTAAGAAGAAATCTAAAGCTAAAAAAGAATACTACTACAATATTTACCTTATATTAAATGATAACAATGAAGTTTATCTCTATAAAGAGACAGATGATTTACTTCAAGGCATGTATAAGTTTCCGAAGTATGACATCGATACGAGTATCGAAAATATTGAAGATAAATTAAACTTAACATTGTCGAGTCTAACTGAACCAATTGGAGAAGAAAAGCATGTATTTACGCATAAAGTTTGGTACATGAATATTTACGTCGTTTATACGAAAGACAAAAATGACCATTTTGTACCACTATCTAATGTTAGAGACTTACCAATGAGTGTTGCGATGCAAAAAGTTTATAAGTATATCGACGAAACGATTTAGTAAAGTTAATATGTACAATATGATATACTTACAAAGGAAAAAGAGGTGTGGCGAATGATTCAGGAAACCATACCAAAAACGGGTCAAACAATTAGAATTCAAAGTTATAAACATGATGGTTTAATTCATAGAGTGTGGCATGAAACTCTTATTTTAAAAGCGACGAGTGATATTATTATCGGGGCTAATAATCATACGTTAGTGACAGAAAGCGATAATAGAAAGTGGGTCACTAGAGAGCCTGCACTTGTCTATTTTCATAAAGAAGCTTGGTTTAATGTCATTTGTATGTTTAGAGAAGATGGTATTTACTACTACTGTAACTTAGCATCACCATATGTTTATGACGGAGAAGCCATCAAATATATAGATTATGATTTAGATATTAAATTATTCCCAGATGGTAAATATTATTTACTTGATGAAGATGAATATATTCAACATAAAAAACAGATGAAATACAGTAAAGACATCGACGACATTCTTCATTCACAAGTGGATATTCTTCAAGAATGGATTGAAGAAAAAAGAGGCCCGTTTGCGGAAGATTTTGTACACATATGGTATGAGCGTTACAAAGAGTTAAACCAATCATAAAGATTGGTTTTATTTATTTGAGGAGGAAAATAGTTGATTAAGCGATATTTACAGTTCGTTAAACCGTACACGTGGCAAGTGATTTTAACGATTATTATTGGGATCATTAAATTCGGTATTCCATTACTTATTCCGTTACTTGTCGCCTATACGATTGACGACGTTATTTTGGCTGAAGGGTTGACGAATGCTGAACGTTTAGACAAGATGTGGCGCGTACTTCTGTTATTCAGTGTTATATTCGTTTTAATTCGTCCGCCAGTCGAATATTTCAGACAATATTTAGCACAGTGGACAAGTAACAAAATTCTTTATGATATTAGACATTATTTATATAATCATTTACAAAAGTTAAGTTCAAAATATTATTCAAATAATAAAGTTGGAGAAGTTATCTCACGAGTAATCAACGACGTAGAGCAAACGAAAAACTTCATCTTAACAGGGCTTATGAACTTATGGTTAGATTTTGCAACGATTTTAATTGCTTTAGCAATTATGTTCTCTATGAACGTGCAGTTAACACTCGTGTCGATTATTATATTCCCGTTTTATATTCTCGGAGTATGGTACTTCTTTTCTAGACTCCGTAAATTAACACGTGAACGTTCTCAAGCAGTTGCAGAAGTACAGGGCTTTTTACACGAGAGAATTTCAGGCATTAACGTTATTCGTAGTTTTGCAATTGAAGATTATGAACAAGAACGTTTCGATCAAGTCAATGGCAACTTTTTAACAAAAGCGACACAACACGCAAAGTGGACAGCATATAGTTTTATGACTGTGAATTCAATTACAGACATTGGACCATTACTCGTTATAGGATTTGGTGCATATCAAGTCATCGAGGGTAATTTAACTGTCGGTGTTCTTGCAGCGTTTATTGCTTATTTAGATCGTTTATATGGTCCGTTAAGACGACTCGTGTCATCTTCAACAATGCTAACGCAAAGTATTGCATCAATGGACAGAATATTTCAGCTAATCGACGAAGAATACGATATTACTGATAATGAAAATGCATACGAGTTAAAAGATGTACGTGGAGAAATTAGCTTTAATGATGTGAAGTTTAAATATAATGAAGCAGATGATCTTGTCTTAAACGGTATCGATATGAATATTGATGTTGGAAAAACAGTTGCATTTGTTGGTATGAGTGGTGGCGGTAAATCATCACTTGTTTCCTTAATTCCGAGATTTTATGACGTCACTGATGGAAACATTCAAGTAGATAATTCAGATGTTCGAGATGTTACACTTCACTCGCTAAGAGATAATATCGGTATGGTCATGCAAGATAATATACTATTTTCAGACACGATTAAAAATAATATATTAATGGCAAAACCAGATGCGACAGACGAAGAAGTTTATGAAGCAGCTAGACGCGCGAATGCTGATATTTTCATAAATAGCTTACCAAACGGATACGATGCTGAAGTTGGTGAACGTGGGGTGAAATTATCTGGGGGACAAAAACAAAGAATCGCAATCGCGAGAGTATTCTTAAAAAACCCTCCAATTTTAATTTTAGATGAGGCAACGAGTGCGTTAGATTTAGAAAGTGAAGCAATTATTCAAGAAACGCTTGAAGATCTCGCACATAACCGAACGACAATTATTGTTGCACACAGATTATCTACAATTACTCATGCAGATACGATTTACGTGATTGAAAATGGTGAAATTGTAGAAAGTGGTACACATGAAGAACTGCTGAATAAAGGTGACGCATACTATCGATTATATAGCATTCAGGATGTTGAAATATGAGTTATTTAAACATTGATTTTTTATCAGAAAATACGATTGAAGCGGCAAAACAATTACTCGGTAAAAAAATTGTAACGTACACAAACGGTGTAAAGACGAGTGGGTATATTACAGAAGTCGAGGCGTATTTAGGTACGAAAGACCGTGCAGCTCATACGTTTAGTGGTGTGAAAAATAAAAAGAATAGCACGATGTTTCAGCCATACGGTCATATATATGTTTATACGATGCATGGACATCACTGTATGAACTTCGTGACGACTAAAGACTTACCAGAAGGAATTTTAATTCGCGGAATTGAACCTGCTGAAGGTATTGATGAAATGATCTCTCGACGTGGTCGAGAGGTGAATTTAACAGATGGGCCGGGTAAACTCACACAAGCACTCGGAGTTAAAAGAGATACGCATAACGGTAAACGATTAAACGAAGGTTATGTTGATATTTACGAAGGAAAAACGCCTAAGGAGATAGTTGCAACAAAGCGAATCGGTATCGACAATAAAAAAGAAGCAGTAGATTATTTATACCGCTTCATCGTAAAAGGAAATAAGCATGTCAGTCGTTTTAAAGGAAAACAAGCTGAAAATAATGGCTGGCAGTAAAAAACGTTCGATGGATTCCATCGAACGTTTTTTTAATCTAAAGTTTCTTCTGTAATTGATAACTCTTCATCAGCTTCGTGATATTTAAAGTAACTATTCGTAATACGATCAGCTTGTCTAATAGAGTGGTGATACTCATTAATTGCTGTAATACTATTTAATATATTTTCATATTTTAATCGTACATCTTCATTGATGAGTTCGTGATAATCTTCTAAAAAGTGTTCGATTAGCGTATTTTCATAATGATATAAATTATCTTGATAATACTCTGACGTCTCTGGTGGAATTTTTTCAGAGATTTTTAAAAGTACTTGTTCGTGATACGCCATTAACTGATCCATTTCGTAACGGAGTCGATTAATGAAGTCTTCTCTTAAATATTTATAGTCATTTTCTAATTGATTTAAACTTTCTAAAACGATGAACGCATCACGCGTTAATATGACAACATGTTTAAATAATATTTTACTTCTTAAGTCGCCGACTGTAGATTTTCTAAAGTACGGGCGTTCTTCTTTATACCAATCATAAAGTGTTTCTAATTTATTGACGCGTTGGTCTAATGCTTTAACGTCTTTACGAATTGTGATTGCATCACTCGCACCGTTTAGTTCTAAACGAATGAGTTTAAAAATATCATTTGTGATTACGACTGAGTGGTTATATAATCTATCTTCATATTTAGGTGGAATGATGAGGAGATTAATAACTAATGCACATAATACCCCAATCATAACGAGTGAGAAACGGACGGCTGCTGTTTGTAAGAAATCTCCTGTTGTCATTTCAGCACCGAGTGGTTCATCCATAATTGCAATAACAGTAACGACCGCAAGTCCTGATACACTTTGTAAATTGAAAAACATTAAAATCGATAACACTAAAATAATTGTTAAACCGACGACAATTAAGTTACTTTCGAATAATAACACCATTACAATCGCTGCGACTGCACCGATAATATTTCCTCTAAACTGATTCCACGTTTGAGAAAAACTTCGGTGCACGTTCGGTTGGAGAGCGTTTACTGCCGCAATCCCAGCGATTAACCCTGGAGTTAAGCCGAGTAGTTGTACAACAAGTAAAGCTAAAACAACTGCTATTCCCGTTTTTAATATTCGGGCGCCAAACTTCATAACAACAACTCCTAAAAGTCTTCTTTAAAGACTGCTTCAATAATTTCTAACGTATCTTCAATATCTTGATCAGTATGTGCTGTTGTAATAAACCATGCTTCGTATTTTGATGGAGCGATATTAATGCCGCGGCGGATTAAACCGTTAAAGAATTTACTAAATTCTTCTCCATCTGTATCTTCAGCACCAATATAATCAGTAACGTCTTTATCAGTGAAGTAGATAGAGAAGGCACCGACTTTACGGTTTACAACTGCTTTGATATTGTATTTCTCAATTAATTCTTCAATACCTTCAACTAAACGTTTACCTTTACGTTCTAATTCTTCATATACACCGTCTTTTTCTAGAACCTCTAAGCATGCGAGTCCTGCTGCCATTGATAACGGGTTACCTGCCATCGTACCTGCTTGATAAGCTGGTCCAAGCGGTGCAACAGATTCCATAATATCTTTACGTCCGCCGTAAGCACCAATTGGTGTACCACCACCAATAATTTTACCAAGCGCTGTTAAGTCTGGTTTTACACCGAGTAAATCTTGTGCACCACCATACATAAATCTAAATGCTGTAATAACTTCATCGTATATAACGAGAGCCCCGTGTTCATGAGTAATTTCGTTCACTGCTTCTAAAAAGCCGTCTTTAGGTTCAACGATACCAAAGTTACCGACAATTGGTTCAACTAATACTCCAGCAATTTCATCGCCAAAACGTTCAAATGCTTGTTTTAAACCTTCAATATCGTTATAAGGAACAGTAATCATATCTTCAGCAACTGCTTTAGGGACACCAGCAGAATCTGGTGTACCAAGTTGAGCCGGACCACTTCCTGCAGCGACTAACACTAAATCTGAGTGGCCGTGGTAACAACCTTCAAATTTAAGGATTTTATTACGATTTGTATAAGCTCTTGCAACGCGAATTGTCGTCATGACTGCTTCAGTACCTGAGTTAACGAAACGAATACGTTCTAAGTTCGGCATCGCTTCTTGAATTTTTTCAGCAAATAATACTTCTTCTTTAGTTGAAGTACCATATAAAATTCCTTTTTCACTTTGCTCAGTAATTGCTTTATGAATGTGTGGGTGTGCGTGCCCTGTGATAATTGGTCCGTATGCTGCTAAGTAATCGATATATTTGTTGCCATCGATATCGTAAAAGTAAGCACCTTGTGCTTTTTCCATAACAACCGGTGCACCACCACCAACGGCTTTATAAGATCTTGATGGAGAGTTTACACCACCTAAAATGATATTTTCTGCGCGATTTCTAAATTGTTCTGACTCTTTATGACTATACATCTTTGTCATCCTTTATTATAAATTTATTATTAATATAGTAACATATTTAAATCGACACTTTAATTATGACGCTGTAGGTTTAAATAGATTAAAAATAAGGTATAGATAAGTTAAGTAAATAATAGGAGAGATAAATAATGGCACAATTTCCAAAATTTAAATTAGAAAATCAAAATGGAGATATTGTAACTAACGAAGATTTAACTGGTCAGACGGTTATTTATTTTTATCCGAAAGATAATACACCAGGTTGTACAACTCAAGCATGTGATATTCGAGATAATATAGAAGAATTTAATGCATTAGACGTAAAAGTATACGGTGTAAGTGGTGATAGTAAAGAATCACACCAAAAATTTATAGAGAAAAAAGATTTAAACTTTGACTTATTAGTTGATGAAAATAATGAACTTGCGGCTGAAGCGGATGTTATTGGAGACAAAAATGTTTTCGGTAAAAAAGTAAGAGGTATTGTACGTACGACATTTATCGTCGATGAAAATAACGAAATTTTAAAACGTTTTGATAAAGTAAGCCCCAAAAAACACGTCGAACAAGTACTTGAATTTTTAAAAGAGGGATAATGATAATATATGGTGAAAATTGTTTCAAATGCAGAACTTAATGAAAAAGATTTAAAAGCATTAGAAGAAAAAGATGTAGAATTTACGTATGTCAGCAATGAAGAACCTTTAAGTAAAGAACTATTAAAAGATGTAGATATTTTTAATACGTATGGTAAAAATTTAGATGAGGAAGCGGTCGACTTATTAAAATCAGTAAAATGGATTAACGTAATGAGTGCAGGTGTCGACAATGTACCTAAAGAAATATATGAAGGAAAGATAATCACGAACGCAAGTGGTATTCACAAAATTCCAATGGCTGAATATACGATTGGTTTACTGCTTTCATATTATAAAAACTTACTCACTGCTTATGACCTTCAAAAAGAAGGACAGTGGGATTCAAAACTGAAAAGTGACGAATTATATAATAAGACAGGAATCATTTTAGGTACTGGAGAAATTGGTAAAGAACTTGCGCGATTATTAAAAGCATTCAATGTAAAAGTGATCGGCTTTAACACAAAAGGTCGCGATGTTGAATACTTTGACGAAACATATAAAATTGATGACGTAAATAATCATTTAAAAGAAGCGGACTTTGTTGTAAGTATTTTACCAAGTACAACAGAAACAAGAGGTTTAGTTGGTAAAGATTTCTTTGAAAATATGAACGATGAATCAGTGTTCTTAAACATCGGTCGCGGGGATTTAATTACAGATGAGACATTAAAATATGTATTAGATAATAAACTAATTAATCATTTAATATTAGACGTCTTTAATAACGAGCCTTTAGAATCAGATTCATTTGTATATCAATATGACAATATTACAGTAACGCCGCATGCAAGTGCTCGTACTGATCTCTACACTGAGCGTGCACTCGACATGTTTTTAGAAAATCTAGAGAACTATTTAAACGATAAAGAATTATTTAACACAGTTTCATATGAGAAAGGATACTAGACATTTGACAATATATAGATAGGGTTTGTACACTTATACTATATATTGTGTTATGAAAGCAGGTTAAGTTCTATGGCGATCTTAGACTATGATGAAACATTTCAGGAGTCTATTGAAAAGTTAAAAGCGACAGGTGTTAGAATAACACCTCAACGTAAAGCGGTGTTAGAGTATTTAATTCATACTGAAACACACCCAACAGCTGACGAAATATTTAAAGCATTATCACATAATCATAAAAATATGAGTGTTGCGACAGTGTATAATAATTTAAAGTTATTTAAAGATACTGGACTCGTTACTGAATTGACATATGGTGACGCGTCGAGTCGCTTTGATTTTAAAACGACTCCGCATTATCACGTAATTTGCAAGGATTGCGGAAAAATAATGGATTTCCAGTATCCAGCATTAGAAGAAGTAGAAGAACTCGCAAGTCTACTTACTGGAATGGATGTTGATGGACATAGATTAGAATTATATGGTCGATGTCATTCATGTAAATAAAAAGAGTAGAAGCAATTAATTGCTTCTACTCTTTTTTTCTGCCATTTCTTGTTTTAATTTTTCTCGGCGGTGTTTAACATTGTAGTCGATATTGAACTCTTCACCTTCAAGATCTTTATCTAACGTTAAAGGTTCTTTACAGTGCTGACAATAATCGACTGTACCGAGAATTTTTGTATGTTTACCGCAGTTTGGACACTGTACTCTAACAGCACGTGCACTAATCATTCCTACATAGAAGTAAATAACAAAACTAAGTAAAATAGGAATAATACCGAGTATTAAGAAGATGAGCATTAACCATGGAATGTTTCTAAAAAACATCCCCGCGTACATAACAATCATTCCTATAAAAATAAGTGCAAGTGCCCAACCACGAATGCGTAATATCTTATTGCCTGGTAATCGCATAATTTCACCTCAAAATTTATTATATACAAAAGATAGTTTATATTGTATTATATAGAAAGTGTTTCTTCACAGAAACTTTACAAAAATTTTATTAAAAAACTTTATAAAAATGCTTGACTATATTTTTCTAGGTGTTAATATAGAGTAGTCGGTTCGATGAGCCGAGAAAAAATCAAGTGAAAACATTCTTCAACAAAACTTTTTAAAAAATATTTTAAAAAAGTGTTGACAAAGAAAAACGCACTTGATATATTAGAGTAGTGCTTGCGAGACAGAGCAACCACGAAACAGAACATTGAAAACTGAATGACAATATGTCAACGTTAATTCCGATAAATAGGTTACTTTTAAATGAAGAAGTAACACAACTAGAGCGACTAGTATAAAACGCGATAAAAGAGCTAGAGAACTCTTAATTATGGAGAGTTTGATCCTGGCTCAGGATGAACGCTGGCGGCGTGCCTAATACATGCAAGTCGAGCGCGACTGATTACACCGTTCTTCGGAACACCGTAATCATCGAGCGGCGGACGGGTGAGTAACACGTGGGCAACCTACCCTTAAGACTGGGATAACCGCGGGAAACCGTGGCTAATACCGGATAATACTTTTATACAACGGTATAGAAGTTGAAAGGTGGATTTCTATCACTTAAGGATGGGCCTGCGGCGCATTAGCTGGTTGGTAAGGTAACGGCTTACCAAGGCGACGATGCGTAGCCGACCTGAGAGGGTGATCGGCCACACTGGAACTGAGACACGGTCCAGACTCCTACGGGAGGCAGCAGTAGGGAATCTTCCGCAATGGGCGAAAGCCTGACGGAGCAACGCCGCGTGTGCGAAGAAGGTCTTCGGATCGTAAAGCACTGTTGTTAAGGAAGAACGACAGTAAGAGTAACTGCTTACTGTGTGACGGTACTTAACCAGAAAGCCACGGCTAACTACGTGCCAGCAGCCGCGGTAATACGTAGGTGGCAAGCGTTATCCGGAATTATTGGGCGTAAAGCGCGCGTAGGCGGCGAGATTAGTCTGATGTGAAAGCCCCCGGCTCAACCGGGGAAGGTCATTGGAAACTGTTTCGCTTGAGTGCAGGAGAGGAGAGTGGAATTCCATGTGTAGCGGTGAAATGCGCAGAGATATGGAGGAACACCAGTGGCGAAGGCGGCTCTCTGGTCTGCAACTGACGCTGATGTGCGAAAGCGTGGGGATCAAACAGGATTAGATACCCTGGTAGTCCACGCCGTAAACGATGAGTGCTAAGTGTTAGGGGGTTTCCGCCCCTTAGTGCTGCAGCAAACGCATTAAGCACTCCGCCTGGGGAGTACGGCCGCAAGGCTGAAACTCAAAGGAATTGACGGGGACCCGCACAAGCGGTGGAGCATGTGGTTTAATTCGAAGCAACGCGAAGAACCTTACCAAATCTTGACATCCTCTGACCGTCATGGAGACATGATTTTCCCTTTGGGACAGAGAGACAGGTGGTGCATGGTTGTCGTCAGCTCGTGTCGTGAGATGTTGGGTTAAGTCCCGCAACGAGCGCAACCCTTAACTTTAGTTGCCATCATTAAGTTGGGCACTCTAGAGTGACTGCCGGTGACAAACCGGAGGAAGGTGGGGATGACGTCAAATCATCATGCCCCTTATGATTTGGGCGACACACGTGCTACAATGGGCAGGAACAAAGGGCAGCGAAACTGTGAAGTCAAGCGAATCCCATAAAACTGTTCTCAGTTCGGATTGGAGTCTGCAACTCGACTCCATGAAGCTGGAATCGCTAGTAATCGTGGATCAGAATGCCACGGTGAATACGTTCCCGGGTCTTGTACACACCGCCCGTCACACCACGAAAGTTGGTAACACCTGAAGCCGGTGGCCTAACCATTTGGAGGGAGCCGTCGAAGGTGGGACCGATGATTGGGGTGAAGTCGTAACAAGGTAGCCGTATCGGAAGGTGCGGCTGGATCACCTCCTTTCTAAGGATAATGGAACGGAAAGTTGACATATTGTATTCAGTTTTGAGTGATTCTTAATAATTGCTCTTGACAATGAATTCATTATTATATAATATTGAATTCGTTCAATTAAATAAGGGCCTATAGCTCAGTTGGTTAGAGCGCACGCCTGATAAGCGTGAGGTCGGTAGTTCGAATCTACCTAGGCCCACCATTTTAAAACTAACGGGGGGTTAGCTCAGCTGGGAGAGCGCCTGCCTTGCACGCAGGAGGTCAGCGGTTCGATCCCGCTACTCTCCACCATTAGTTTTTTAAATTATGTACATTGAAAACCAAATAGAAGCAAAGATTATATATAAAAATATGATTTCAAGCGTAGAAACCGAGAACGACAAGTTCAAAATACACGCGCGATAGAGTAGAAATACTCTCTCACAAATTCATTACGATTAAGTAGTGAAGGGCGCACGGTGGATGCCTTGGCACCAAGAGCCGACGAAGGACGGAACAAACACCGAAATGCTTTGGGGAGCTGTAAGTAAGCTGTGATCCGAAGATATCCGAATGGGGGAACCCGGCATTTAATAATGTCACTCATATATGAACTGATTAGTATATGAGAGGTAGACCTGGGGAACTGAAACATCTTAGTACCCAGAGGAAGAGAAAGTAAACACGATTCCCGTAGTAGCGGCGAGCGAAGTGGGAAGAGCCCAAACCAGTATAGACTGGGGTTGTAGGACTTCAACGTGTGACACGACGATTTAGTGGAATAATATGGAAAGATTAACCATAGGGGGTAACAGTCCCGTACACGACAAATTGAAGTGCACTAGAAGTATCCTGAGTACGGCGGAACACGAGGAATTCCGTCGGAATCTGGGAGGACCATCTCCTAAGGCTAAATACTCCTTGGTGACCGATAGTGAACCAGTACCGTGAGGGAAAGGTGAAAAGCACCCCGGAAGGGGAGTGAAAGAGAACCTGAAACCGTGTGCTTACAAGTAGTCAGAGCCCTAAGTGGGTGATGGCGTGCCTTTTGTATAATGAACCGGCGAGTTACGCATACATGCAAGGTTAAGCAGGGAATGTGGAGCCGTAGCGAAAGCGAGTCTGAAATGGGCGAATAGTATGTGTGTGTAGACCCGAAACCAGGTGATCTACCCATGACCAGGTTGAAGTCCAGGTAACACTGGATGGAGGACCGAACCGACTTATGTTAAAAAATGACCGGATGAGTTGTGGGTAGGGGTGAAATTCCAATCGAACCTGGAGATAGCTGGTTCTCTCCGAAATATATTTAGGTATAGCCTCATATTATCATCGTGGAGGTAGAGCACTGTTTGGATAAGGGGCCCATCCCGGGTTACCGAGTTCAGACAAACTCCGAATGCCATCGATGAGATGTATGGGAGTCAGACAGTGGGTGATAAGGTCCATTGTCGAAAGGGAAACAGCCCAGACCACCAGTTAAGGTCCCCAAATATATGTTAAGTGGAAAAGGATGTGGCGTTGCACAGACAACTAGGATGTTGGCTTAGAAGCAGCCATCATTTAAAGAGTGCGTAATAGCTCACTAGTCGAGTGACGCTGCGCCGAAAATGTACCGGGGCTAAACATATTACCGAAACTGTGGATCCGTAAGGATGGTAGGAGAGCGTTCTATATGCATTGAAGCCAAACCGAGAGGGAAAGTGGAGCGTATAGAAGTGAGAATGCCGGTGTGAGTAGCGCAAGACGGGTGAGAATCCCGTCCACCGAATGACTAAGGTTTCCAGAGGAAGGCTCGTCCGCTCTGGGTAAGTCGGGACCTAAGCCGAGGCAAATAGCGTAGGCGATGGACAACAGGTAGAAATTCCTGTACCGGTGTAACACGTATGAGTGAAGTGGTGACGCAGGAGGAGAATCGAATCGCACAAATGGACGTGCGTGCAAGTGACAAGCTGTCATACCAGGCAAATCCGGCATGAGTGTAAGGTGAGTCATGATGCGGAGGGAAATGACCCGAAGATCGATATTCACACTGCCAAGAAAACCCGCTAGCGAGTGTTAGACTGCCCGTACCGCAAACCGACACAGGTAGTTGGGAAGAGAATTCTAAGGTGAGCGAGCGAACTCTCGTTAAGGAACTCGGCAAAATGACCCCGTAACTTCGGGAGAAGGGGTGCTCATGAAAATGAGCCGCAGTGAATAGGCCCAAGCGACTGTTTATCAAAAACATAGGTCTCTGCCAAACCGAAAGGTGACGTATAGGGGCTGACGCCTGCCCGGTGCTGGAAGGTTAAGAGGCGTACTTAGCGTAAGCGAAGGTACAAATCGAAGCCCCAGTAAACGGCGGCCGTAACTATAACGGTCCTAAGGTAGCGAAATTCCTTGTCAGGTAAGTTCTGACCCGCACGAAAGGCGCAACGATTTGGGCACTGTCTCAACGAGAGGCTCGGTGAAATCATAGTTCCAGTGAAGATGCTGGATACCCGCGACAGGACGGAAAGACCCCGTGGAGCTTTACTGTAGCTTGATATTGAATCTCGAGTACACCTGTACAGGATAGGTGGGAGTCGAAGAAGCATGCACGTCAGTGTATGTGGAGACGCTGGTGGGATACCACCCTGGTGTACTTGCGGTTCTAACCCGGTACCGTGATCCGGTACGGAGACAGTGTCAGGTGGACAGTTTGACTGGGGCGGTCGCCTCCTAAAGTGTAACGGAGGCGCTCAAAGGTTCCCTCAGAATGGTTGGAAATCATTCAAAGAGTGTAAAGGTATAAGGGAGCTTGACTGTGAGACCAACAAGTCGAGCAGGGTCGAAAGACGGACTTAGTGATCCGGTGGTTCCGCATGGAAGGGCCATCGCTCAACGGATAAAAGCTACCCCGGGGATAACAGGCTTATCTCCCCCAAGAGTTCACATCGACGGGGAGGTTTGGCACCTCGATGTCGGCTCATCGCATCCTGGAGCTGTAGTCGGTTCCAAGGGTTGGGCTGTTCGCCCATTAAAGCGGTACGCGAGCTGGGTTCAGAACGTCGTGAGACAGTTCGGTCCCTATCCGTCGTGGGCGTAGGAAATTTGAGAGGCGCTGTCCTTAGTACGAGAGGACCGGGATGGACATACCACTGGTGTACCAGTTGTCGTGCCAACGGCATAGCTGGGTAGCTACGTATGGACGGGATAAATACTGAAAGCATCTAAGTATGAAGCCCCCCTCAAGATGAGATTTCCCTACAGATGCCAGAGAGACGATCTGGTTGATAGGTTTGGCGTGTAAGTATGGTGACATACTCAGCGGACAAATACTAATTCATCGATGACTTATTCAATATGATAAAGCGTGTATCTACGAATTGCTTCTATTTGGTTTTGAGTGTATTGTCTAGTGACGATAGCGGAGAGGCCACACCTGTTCCCATGCCGAACACAGTAGTTAAGCTCTCCAGCGCCGATGGTAGTTCGGTTTGCCCGTGCTAGAGTAGGACGTCGCTAGGCTTACATTTTTAAAAAAAGTTATTGCATAAATAAACTATTTATGGCATAATTAATGACATGGAGAATTAGCTCAGCTGGGAGAGCACCTGCCTTACAAGCAGGGGGTCGGTGGTTCGAGCCCGCCATTCTCCACCATTTTGCCGGCCTAGCTCAATTGGTAGAGCAACTGACTTGTAATCAGTAGGTTGGGGGTTCAAGTCCTCTGGCCGGCACCATCTAGAGCCGTTAGCTCAGTCGGTAGAGCATCTGACTTTTAATCAGAGGGTCACAGGTTCGATTCCTGTACGGCTCACTCTTAGCGGGTATGGCGGAATTGGCAGACGCACTAGACTTAGGATCTAGCGCCTTCGGGCGTGGGGGTTCGACTCCCTTTACCCGCACCATCAAAATTAAATACATGCGGAAGTAGTTCAGTGGTAGAACACCACCTTGCCAAGGTGGGGGTCGCGGGTTCGAATCCCGTCTTCCGCTCCATTAAATGGTTGCGCCGGGGTGGCGGAACAGGCAGACGCACAGGACTTAAAATCCTGCGGTAAGTGATTACCGTACCGGTTCGATTCCGGTCCTCGGCACCATTTTTAATGCGCCCATAGCTCAATTGGATAGAGCGTCTGACTACGGATCAGAAGGTTAGGGGTTCGACTCCTCTTGGGCGCGTAAATAACCACCGGGAATTAGCTCAGTTTGGTAGAGCACTTGGTTTGGGACCAAGGAGTCGTAGGTTCGAATCCTATATTCCCGATATAATGGGGGGTTAGCTCAGCTGGGAGAGCGCCTGCCTTGCACGCAGGAGGTCAGCGGTTCGATCCCGCTACTCTCCACCATTATAAAATAAAAATAAGTTTGATGAGTATACCAGGCGGTGTAGCTCAGCTGGCTAGAGCGTTCGGTTCATACCCGAAAGGTCGGGGGTTCGATCCCCTCCACCGCCACTAAAGTGGACCTTTAGCTCAGTTGGTCAGAGCAAACGGCTCATAACCGTTTGGTCGCAGGTTCGAGTCCTGCAAGGTCCATCGAATTTATTAATTTCATACTATGGAGGAATACCCAAGCCTGGCTGAAGGGATCGGTCTTGAAAACCGACAGGGGCGTAACAGCTCGCGGGGGTTCGAATCCCTCTTCCTCCGTTTTTTAATTATCGCGGGATGGAGCAGTTGGTAGCTCGTCGGGCTCATAACCCGGAGGTCAGTGGTTCAAATCCACTTCCCGCAATTTTTTTATACATATAATTTGGTCCCGTGGTGTAGCGGTTAACATGCCTGCCTGTCACGCAGGAGATCGCGGGTTCGATTCCCGTCGGGACCGCCATTTTAATATTTGGTTCTGTAGCTCAGTTGGTAGAGCATCTGACTGAAGATCAGAGTGTCGGCGGTTCGATTCCGTCCAGAACCACCATTTTGCCGGCCTAGCTCAATTGGTAGAGCAACTGACTTGTAATCAGTAGGTTGGGGGTTCAAGTCCTCTGGCCGGCATATTTTGGAAGGGTAGCGAAGTGGCTAAACGCGGCGGACTGTAAATCCGCTCCTTCGGGTTCGGCAGTTCGAATCTGCCCCCTTCCATTTGATAGGGGTATCGTATAATGGTAATATAGAGGTCTCCAAAACCTTTGATGTGGGTTCGATTCCTACTACCCCTGTATGTTGGCGATTGTGGCGAAGTGGTTAACGCACTGGATTGTGGCTCCGGCATGCGTGGGTTCAAATCCCATCAGTCGCCCCTTATTGGGCTATAGCCAAGCGGTAAGGCAACGGATTTTGGCTCCGTCATGCAAAGGTTCGAATCCTTTTAGCCCAGTTATTGGCGCCTTAGCCAAGTGGTAAGGCAGAGGACTGCAAATCCTTTACCACCGGTTCAAATCCGGTAGGCGCCTTCTTTAATAATATATGCGGAGATAGTTAAGTGTTTATAACATGCTTCTTCCTGAAGCAAGTCGTTGGTTTAAATCCAGCTCTCCGCTCCAATTTTTTGTTAAGACTAAAAAGTCTTATTTTTTTTGCTTAAATAAATAAAACAAAGCTCCCGTGGCGGAATAGGCAGACGCGTCGGACTCAAAATCCGATTCTTCGGAGTGCCGGTTCGATCCCGGCCGGGAGTATACAAACCACTAACTATAGAGTTAGTGGTTTTTTTTGTATTTAAATGTTCTCTTATACTATTCATAAAATTTAGTGTATTCGTGTAAACGAAAGGCTTTAATAGATATTCACTGTTATGGTTTACAAAGATTTTACAAAGAATATAATGTAAAAATACAGAAAAAATACACTTTAGTCTTGAATAACTTTTCACAAACATATAAAATAATATACAGTAGAGTTCAACATGTTAATTAGTCATCAGTTACTACTTAAATTATTGTTAATTAAGGAGTCGATTTTATTGAAAAAATTAGATTTTTTACCGAATCGATTAAACAAGTACTCAATCCGTAAATTTACGGTAGGAACCGCTAGTATTTTAATCGGTTCATTAGTATTTTTAGGACATGATGCAAAAGCAGCTGAAGAAGAAACAAATAATACACCAGTATCTGGTGAGGAAGCACCAGCTGAAGGCGATGCAGCACCAGTTGAAGGTGATGTAGCACCAGTTGAAGATGAAGCAGCACCAGCTGAAGAAAATGTAACACCAGTTGAAGACGAAGCAGCACCAGCAGAAGAGGATGTAGCACCAGTTGAAGAGGATGCAGCACCAGTTGAAGAGGATGCAGCACCAGTTGAAGAGGATGTAGCACCAGTTGAAGAGGATGCAGCACCAGTTGAAGAGGATGCAGCACCAGCAGAAGAGGATGCAGCACCAGCAGAAGAGGATGCAGCACCAGTTGAAGAGGATGCAGCACCAGTTGAAGAGGATGCAGCAGAAGAAGATGCAGCAGCAACTGAAGACGAAGCAGCAACTGAAGACGAAGCAGCAACTGAAGACGAAGCAGCAACTGAAGAAACAAAAGTTGCTACAAGAGCAGCTACTGATGGAGAAGTTAACACTGATGATGTTAACAAAGATCTACAAAATAAAATAGAAGAAAAAGCAGTTTATTCACCAGGGACATGGGGTCAAAAAGAAGGCTATCAAGGAACTATTTCACTACAAAAAAATGGTACTCAATATCAACCTAAAAGTGGAGATTCTCCAGTAGCGAATGCTAAAGTTTATTTACAATGGACAAATAAAGATGGAGTAGTTTCACCAGTATATTACACAACATCAGGAGCGGATGGTCGTTTCGTTATTGACTTGTCTAAACCATTTGAAGATGGTGCTGGAAACAGTCATAAGTTTAAAATAGCAGGAGATAGTTCTGTTGCAATTAGAACTTGGGTTACTTTAGAAGATGAAGAACGATATGAGGTCGTTAAAGGTGGAGATGGTAAACAGAATTTCCATAAAAGATTGCAGAGAACAAATGAATCTTGGGACTTTACTGCTGGAATAAATCGTATAGTAGGTAGTGAAGTATTAGTTCAAGAAAAGAAAAACTTAAATGATTGGCTTCATAAACCTGAAGATGAATGGACAACCTCTGGGACTTCTGATGGTATATGGGCTGACAATGGAGCATACGGTAAAGTTGAAGGTAAAGTTTGGTACGAATTACACGAACTTTCTGGATCAGATGCTAGATGGCTAAAGAAAGATAAACAAGATGTTAATGCAACTGGCGTTAAAGTGGCTGCTTCATATGTAAATGATGAAGTAACTCGTATATTCGATGCATGGAAAAAAGATAATCCTGATGCAACACTTGATGATTTTAGAGATGCTCAAGCAAAAATTGTAGCTGATTATCAAGCAGAACATGGAGTTGGTTCTCATATAGCAGAAACAGTAGTAGGGACTGTTGATAAAGATGGTAATTATTACATTCCATTTAAAGGTCTTTATGGTGCGAATGCTTACGAAAAAGGAAATAATCGAGTTACTGAAGAAGAATACGGTCAACTAGTTAAAGACGCAGATATATCTCATAATGATTTAGTTCTATGGAATGGTAATACGAGCCTAGCTCATAATAAAAAACGTCATATAAACTCTGATTACATGTACGTTACACCACTAGTTGATAATACAGTAGTGTATGCTAATAATTCTCGCTATAATATGTTTGATAATATTGCACAAGGCTCAGTACAAGAGGATTCTAAAATGTTAGCCTCTTATAATGGTCAGAGACAGAACTTTACTTTATTAGTAACTAACCCAATGCACGATATTTCAATCGAAGATTCTAATGAAGAAGTTGCAAAACCAGGGGATGTTTTAGTTTCTGAAACTGGTGGATTATTCCCAAATCGTGAATATCAAATCCAATGGTTTAAAGACGGAGTTCCTGTTGGAGATCCTGTAACTGTAACGTCGGACAATGAGGGTAGAGTTGGTTCTGTACCGCTAACTGTTCCTGAAGATTTAGATAAAGAAACAATTTATACTTCAGGTGTTTTCCTTCAAAATGAGGATACTTCATCTACAACAGAAGCGTTAGCATTAGATTCAATTGTAGCTGTTCCGTTTACAGATGCAGATAAATACGAGCCATCATACGAAGGTCAATTAGTAGTACCGGGTGAACCAGCAGAATCTACTCCAACGATCACAGATAAAGATGGTAACGAAGTAAACGCACCAGAAGGTACTAAGTTTAAGATTGATGACAACTTCACTGCACCAGAAGGTTATACAGTAGAAATTGATGAAACTACAGGTGTAGTTACGGTAACAGCACCAGAGGAATTAAATGCTGATACTGAAGAAGAATTTGATGTTCCAGTTGTAGTGACTTATCCAGATGAGTCAACTGATGAAACAACAGCGAACTTCAAATTAGACACAGATGGTGATGGCACTCCAGATACAGAAGATGAAGATGATGATGGAGACGGCGTACCAGATGAGAAAGAAAAAGAAGACGGTACAAATCCTAAATCACCAGAAGACAGTAATCTTTATGAACCAGAAGTTGAAGATGTGAATAAAGATTTCGGTCAACCAACAACTGAAGATGATATTAAAGATGCGATTACAGTTCCGGACTATCCAGAAGACAAAGACGCACCAGAGATTACAGTAGATAATCCTGAAGATTTACCAGACGGAACAAAAGAAGGTACATTTGATGTTCCTGCAACAGTAACTTATCCAGATGGAACAACTGATGAAGTTAAAGTAAAAGTTACAGTAGGTAATCCACAATCTGAGGAATACACACCAGAGTACGAAGATCAATTAGTAGTACCAGGTAAACCAGCGGAATCTACACCAACAATCACAGATAAAGATGGTAAGGAAGTAGACGCACCAGAAGGTACTAAGTTTACAATTGATGAAAACTTCACTGCACCAGAAGGTTACACAGTAACTGTTGATGAAACAACAGGTGTAGTAACGGTAGAGGCACCAGAAGAATTAGATGGAGATACTGAAGAAGAATTTGATGTACCAGTTGTAGTGACTTATCCAGATGAGTCAACTGATGAAGCGAAAGCGAACTTCAAATTAGACACAGATGGTGATGGCACTCCAGATATCGAAGATGAAGATGATGATGGAGACGGCGTATCAGATGAGAAAGAAAAAGAAGATGGTACAAACCCTAAATCACCAGAAGACAGTAATCTTTATGAACCAGAGTATGAAGACGGTAGTGGTCAACCAGGTGAAGATGTCACTGTCGATAAACCAATCTTTAAAGATAAAGATGGTAACGAAGTTGAAGTACCAGACGGTACGACATTCGAACCAGGTGAAGACGCACCAGAAGGTGTTGAAGTTGGAGAAGATGGTTCAGTAACAGTACCAGTACCTGAAGATGCGAACCCAGGTGACAAGATTACTGTTCCAGTTGAAGTGACTTATCCAGATGGATCTAAGGATAATGTAGACGTAACAGTAACTGTTGAAAAACCTGATGCTAAGACAGCTGACGAACTAGAGCCTGAGTACAAAGAAGGTAACGGTAACCCAGGTGAAGATGTCACTGTCGATAAACCAATCTTTAAAGATAAAGATGGTAACGAAGTTGAAGTACCAGACGGTACGACATTCACACCAGGTGAAGGTGCACCAGACGGCGCAACTGTAAATGAAGATGGTTCAGTAACAGTTAAAGTTCCTGAAGACGCAAAACCAGGTGACAAGATTACTGTTCCAGTTGAAGTGACTTATCCAGATGGATCTAAGGATAATGTAGACGTAACAGTAACTGTTGAAAAACCAGATGCTAAGACAGCTGACGAACTAGAGCCTGAGTACAAAGAAGGTAACGGTAACCCAGGTGAAGATGTAACTGTACCAGCACCAGAGTTCAAAGATAATGATGGTAACACAGTTGAAGTACCAGATGGTACGACATTCGAACCAGGTGAAGGCGCACCAGACGGCGCAACTGTAAATGAAGATGGTTCAGTAACAGTTAAAGTTCCTGAAGACGCAAAACCAGGAGACAAGATTGTTGTTCCAGTTGATGTGACTTATCCAGATGGTTCTAAGGATAAAGTAGACGTAACAGTAACTGTAGAAAATCCTGATGCTAAGACAGCTGACGAACTAGAGCCTGAGTACAAAGAAGGTAACGGTAACCCAGGTGAAGATGTCACTGTCGATAAACCAATCTTTAAAGATAAAGATGGTAACGAAGTTGAAGTACCAGACGGTACGACATTCACACCAGGTGAAGGTGCACCAGAAGGAGCAACTGTAAATGAAGATGGTTCAGTAACAGTTAAAGTTCCTGAAGACGCAAAACCAGGTGACAAGATTACTGTTCCAGTTGAAGTGACTTATCCAGATGGATCTAAGGATAATGTAGACGTAACAGTAACTGTTGAAAAACCTGATGCTAAGACAGCTGACGAACTAGAGCCTGAGTACAAAGAAGGTAACGGTAACCCAGGTGAAGATGTCACTGTCGATAAACCAATCTTTAAAGATAAAGATGGTAACGAAGTTGAAGTACCAGACGGTACGACATTCACACCAGGTGAAGGTGCACCAGACGGCGCAACTGTAAATGAAGATGGTTCAGTAACAGTTAAAGTTCCTGAAGACGCAAAACCAGGTGACAAGATTACTGTTCCAGTTGAAGTGACTTATCCAGATGGATCTAAGGATAATGTAGACGTAACAGTAACTGTTGAAAAACCAGATGCTAAGACAGCTGACGAACTAGAGCCTGAGTACAAAGAAGGTAACGGTAACCCAGGTGAAGATGTAACTGTACCAGCACCAGAGTTCAAAGATAATGATGGTAACACAGTTGAAGTACCAGATGGTACGACATTCGAACCAGGTGAAGGCGCACCAGACGGCGCAACTGTAAATGAAGATGGTTCAGTAACAGTTAAAGTTCCTGAAGACGCAAAACCAGGAGACAAGATTGTTGTTCCAGTTGATGTGACTTATCCAGATGGTTCTAAAGATACAGTTGAAGTTACAGTAACTGTAGAAAAACCAGATGTTGTTGTTGACAAACCAACAATCAATCAGCCAAATGCTGGTGATAAACAAGTGACTGGTGAAGGTACACCAGGAAATACGGTTATTGTTGAATTCCCAGATGGATCTACAGGACAAGCAATTGTTGACAATGATGGTAACTGGACGGTTAATGTACCTAAGGGTGTAGAACTTAAACCAGGCGACATTATTACAGCAGTTCAAGTAGATAAAGATGGTAATATTTCTGAACCAGTACAAATTGTTGTAGGCGCAGGTTTAGATAATGAAACTGATGGAAATGCTTCAGCTCCAGAATCAGGTAAAGAAGTTTCTAGAACTGAGTCAGGTGTTGCAAAAGCAGCAGAAATTGATGCAGCTACAACTACTAACTCAGAAAAAGTATTACCAAACACTGGTGAAGCTCAAGATAATAAAGGTCTAGTTGCAGGTACTGCAGCATTATTCGCAGGAATGGGTGCATTAGTACTTGGAAGAAGACGTAAAGAAAACGAAGAAAAATAATTGAATAAGTAATTATTGATCGAAGTTTACACCACACAGCAATGTGTGGTGTTTTTTTTGTATTAAAAAAGTCCTACATATGTAGGACTTATAGTAATGATTGAATCATTTCTTCAGTTGTGCGTCTTGATAAGTAGCTTGGTGGAACGTCGAATAATGATTTTGCACCGAAGTTTTTATCTTTTAAAAATCTATATGCCGCACGTGCAGAGGCAACTGCGACAGATGCTGTAAATTCTGGGTTACTGTCTAAGTTTAATTCTATTTTGTAGGTTGCTTGATTGTTGTTCGTAAATCCACGTCTTAATACATATCCACCATGATTTAAGTTTTGATGATTTTCTTTAAATTCATCTTCAGAGATGAAGTAGACGTTTGTTTCATAGCCTTTAAAGTAGTCTGGCATGTTAATAATCTCTTCTTTTATATCTTCGTCAGTTCTTGTGTTGTCACTCACGATATATACGTCACGAATATGTGCTGCTTCTTTTGTATAATTCACTTCTTTACCGTCTTCGATTTCTTTGACGAGGTGATCATTTGGAAGTGTATACTGTGCACCGTATTTAACACCGTTGACTTGTCTTACTGCATCGCTATGCCCTTGGGATAGACCAGGACCATAAAATGTATATGATTCACCATTTGGTAAAAATGATTCGCTATATAGTTTTTGTACAGAGAACACACCAGGGTCCCAACCTGTCCCAATAATTGAGACGTTTTCATTTTCCTTTGTGATACTATCTAAAATTTTATAGTGATTGAGTAAATCTTTATGGTTATCATAGCAATCGACTGTAGAGAAGTGAGTACTGTAAAATTCTCTTGTTTCTGGGATGTCATTTTTAGATCCACCACATAATATAAGCACATCGATATCTTCTTTAAAGTCTAATATATCGTCAACATGATATGCTTTCGTATTTAAAGACTTTGGATCACGACGCGTAAACACTCCGACTAAATTAAAATCGTCATTATAAGAAAGACTCGTCTCTACACCTTGACCTAAATTCCCGTATCCAACGATACCAACATTAATTTTACTCATTATAATTCACCTCTAAAATGTCATTTACATCATATAATCCTTGAGTTTTTGTCACGATAAATTCTGCAGCTTTTAAACTACCCTCAGCAAATATTCGTTTAGAATATGCGGTATGTGTTAGTTCTAGTACTTCATCTTCACCGAAGAAGGTAACGGTATGTGTTCCGACAACTGTACCACCTCTTAGGGCGTGGATACCGACTTCATTACTTTCTCTTTTTGCCATACCCTCTCTACCGTAGTTTGCTGATAAAGTATTATCTCTACCATTATTTACCGCATCAAATAACATGTGAGCTGTACCACTTGGTGCATCTTTCTTTTTATTATGGTGCGTTTCGGTAATTTCAATATCAAAATTTTGTAACGTTCGTGACACTGTTTCAGCAAGTTTTTCTAATATGTTAATACCGAGACTATAGTTACCAGCATAAACGATAGGAGTTTCTTTTGATGCTTTATTGATCTCTTCCATACTGTCAATTCCAGTCGTTGCAATAACGACTGGAATCTTTTTAGTTGTTGCGAAATCGAGTAGAGGAGAGAGTAAATCAGGCGATGAAAAATCAATAATTACATCAATGTTTTCCGTCACATCGTTAAAATCATCGTATATATGATCTTCATTACTATGACCAATACCAGCAGCAACTGTATGATTTGAATCCTCAATTGTTTTAACTAATACTTGTCCCATTTGACCGGTAATTCCAACAATTAGTATATTCATAGAATTCACCCTTATAATTTATTTAAATTTTTTAATGTTTGATGGATGCTTTGCTGTACGCTTTCTTCTGCGACTGTAAGAGGTAATCTTAACTCTGGTGTACCAAACCCGAGTAAATGTGTCGCGTATTTAATTGGTACTGGACTGACTTCAGAAAATGCAGCTTCAATAAATGGTAATAATTTTAGCTGTAACTCTTTTGATTTTTTAGAGTCACCGTTTAAGAAACTATGGACCATCTCACTCGTTTCTTTCGGGAAAACATTTGCAACGACTGAGATTACTCCTTCAGCACCGACAGCTAGCATCGGCACAGTTAGATCATCATTTCCTGAGATAATTTGGAATTCATCAGGTGTATTATTTCTAATATTCATCGTATACGATAAATCACCGGATGCATCTTTAATACCACAAATATTTTTATGTTTAGATAATTCAACAACAACGTTTAGTGGAATGTTATGACCTGTACGTCCTGGAACTGAGTAGAGCATTACAGGGACCTTGCTGACGTTTGCGATCTCAGTAAAGTGTTCAATTAAACCAGTGTCTGTCCCTTTATTATAGAAAGGGGAGACGACGAGAAGTCCGTCTATGTCTAATTCTGACACTTCTTTACTAAATGAGACTGCGTCTTTAGTGTTATTGCTTCCTGTACCGACGATGATTGGTACACGTCGATTTACTTTGTCGATTGTAAAATTAATGACTTCAAGTTTTTCATCTTTAGATAGTGTTGCTGCTTCACCAGTAGTACCGATTGAAATAATAGCATCGATTCCTTCTTTAATTTGAAATTCAATAAGTTCACCGAGTGCTTCAAAATCAATGTCACCTGTGTTTGTAAATGGTGTAATAATCGCTACACCTGAACCTTTAAATAACATACTAATCTCTCCTTAATTTAAAATTTCTGCAATTTGAACAGAATTTGTCGCTGCACCTTTACGGATGTTGTCTGCGGTGACGAACATATGAATACCGTTATCTGTACTATAGTCTCTACGGATTCTACCGACATATACGTCATCTGTACCATTTGCGTCTTCAGTAATCGGGTAGACTAAATTTTCAATATCGTCTTTAATAACAACACCTTCAGCTTCTTCTAGTGCTTTATAAATATCTTTAATATCAAAATCTTGTTCAAATTCGATGTCGATATTGACTGCGTGACCATTTTCAATAGGGACACGCACCGTTGTTGCGGTTACTTTTAATTGATCATCATTTAAAATTTTCTTCGTTTCTTCAATCATTTTCATTTCTTCTTTTGTATAGCCGTTATCTAAAAATACATCAATGTGTGGTAAAACACTTTGTTGAATGTTATACGGATACGTATTCGTCGTACCGTTTTTTAAGTCCTCAATACCACCGACACCAGATCCTGATACGGCTTGATACGTCGTATATGTGATGCGTTTAATACCAAATTTTTGAAGCGGCTTTAACGCAACGACTGATTGAATTGTTGAGCAGTTCGGATTTGCAATGAGAGTTTCATCATTTAAATCGTCTCTATTCACTTCGGGGACGATTAACGGCACGTTTTCATTCATTCGGTACACGCTACTATTATCAATCGCAACAATACCTTTTTCTTTTGCAAGGGGGATAAATTTCTCTGAAACTGCGCCACCAGCGGCAAAGAATAGTACGTCGATGTCTCTATCAAATACTGATTCTTCTAATTCTTCTAACGTATAATCTTTACCATTAAAAGTAATTGTTTCTCCTGCGGATTTTTTTGAACTAAATAGATAAAGTTCATCGACATTAAAATTTCTTTCTTCTAACACTTGTAAAATTATTCGTCCTACTGTACCACTTGCACCAATAATTCCAATATTCATTGTAAATTCCTCCTAAAGATCAAAATGTTTTCCAAGTTTTATAACGACTTCATCAGCAACACTACTATCTACAACATATGAAATACTAATTTCTGAAGTTGCGATTTCATAGAAAAAAATATCTTCTTTTACGAATAGCTCAAATACTTGTGCGGCGATACCGACTTGACTACGCATTGCTGTACCGACAATAGAGACTTTTGACAAGTTATCTTTAATTTCATATTCAAGTCCTAAGTTTTCTAAAACTGCCGTTGTTTCTTGAACGGATGATTTTTCACTCGTAAATGTGACTTCTTTTCTATCGTTTAATCTTGTATGACTAATAATATCTACGTTGACGTTTTCTTTAGCGAGTTCTAAAAAGATATTTGAAATATTGACGTCTTTTGTATCGTGAATAATAACGAGTACAACGTCATCTAATTTTGAGACACTTGTTAGTTTTGTATCTTCCATATCATAAGCCTCCAGTACTTTTGTGCCTTTTGTTTTACCGTCGTTTAATAAAATCTCCATCGGTATATTAAATTTATATGCAAGTTCAACACTTCTTGGTTCAATGACCTTTGTGCCGAGATGTGCCATTTCCATGAGTTCTTCGTATGTGACGACGTTTAATTTTTTTGCGTCATTATAAATTCTCGGGTCAATAGAGTAAATGCCGGAAACATCCGTATAGATTGCACATTTCGCATTTAATTTTACAGCGAGGGCAACAGCTGACGTATCCGATCCTCCGCGACCAAACGTTGTAATATCTCCTAAAGGATTTATACCTTGGAATCCAGTCACGACGACGATTTCATTTTGTCTTAAATGATTTTCTATACGTTCGATATTAACGTCAGTAATTTTATTTTTACCGTGAACACCGTCGCTTTGAAATCCAGCTTGAAATCCAGTTAACGCGACAGCAGGGTGTCCTGATTCATTTAAGTGAATCGCGAGGAGTGCAGCACTTTTGTTTTCTCCAGTTGAAACGAGCATATCTAGTTCACGTTTAGACGGTGTCGTAGATAGGGCATGTGCCATATCTAATAATTCATTCGTTGAGTCTCCCATTGCTGAAACGACGACAACAACTTGCTGCGTTTTACTTTTCTCTAGTATGATGTCACTCGCACTTTTTATCTTTTCTAAATCTTTTAGCGACGAGCCTCCAAATTTCATGACGAGTCGTTCCATTTTAAAAGACCTCATTTCTTATTAAATCTTCGTAAGTTTCTCTTTCTACCGCAAGGTGCGTGTCACCATCTTTAACAAATACGACTGCGCCTCGCGGGATTTTGTTGTAGTTTGACGCCATCGACTCTGTATACGCACCAGTTGATGGTACTGCTAACGTATCGTTAATGTTAGCTTTTGGTAACTTAATATTTTCTATTAAGACGTCGCCACTTTCACATAACTTACCGGCAATTCGGTAATCGGTTGTTTTATTAGCATTCATATTATTAGCAATTGCCGCAGTGTATTTTGCTTCGTATAAAGAAGGACGTAAGTTGTCGTTCATACCACCGTCGATCAGTAAAAAGTCAAAGTGACTTGACGGCTTAATATGAGAGACGTTATATAAGGTAGTTCCAAAATCATTAATTAATGATCGACCAGGTTCAATAGAGATCGTTTCAACATCAATATCATATTCACGGATATAATTTTCGAGTACATCTATATATTCATTTAAAAAATTTTCGAGTTGAAGCGGCTGATCACCTTTAGTGTAGTAAACACCAAATCCGCCACCTAAGTTTAATTCATCAAGTTTTAAATTGAACTCTTTTTGAACGTCGCTATAAAATTCAATCATACGTTTTGCTTCAGTAAAATAAGACTTAGAGTCAAAAATTTGTGATCCGATATGACAATGAAACCCTTTAAAATCTAAATGACTTAAATGATTAAGTTCTTCTAAAAACTGTAAAGCCTCTTGAAATGTCATTCCAAATTTAGAATCGTCGTTAGACGTTTGAATATATTTATGAGTGTCTGTTTCAATCGTTGGGTTGACTCTTAACAAGACACGTTGTGTTTTATTTGATTTACTTAAAATATTGTTTAATATAGTTGCTTCACTTAAATTGTCTAAAACAATCGTACCGACATTTTCTCTTACTGCGAATTCGAGTTCTTCATAAGTTTTTGCATTACCATGAAAGTAAATATTTTCAGTATCAAATCCTGAATGCTTCGCAACGAAGAGTTCGCCACCACTCACAACGTCAAGTGACAGTTGATGAGATTTTAATTGCTTTACTAAATAACTGCATAGGAAAGCTTTTCCAGCGTATATAATATTTGTGTTAAAGAATCTTGATTTAAAATGATTTTTAAATGTATTAATTTTTTCATCGATTCCTGTTTCATCAAACACGTAAAGTGGGGTACCATACTTTTCTTTTAGAGTAGAAGTTGCTACACCACCAATTACTAATTCGTTATCAATCACTTCTGAAGTACCAAATAATCTCATCATTATCCTCCTTATAAATAAAAAACTCATGAGTACAAATGGCACTCATGAGTTCGGTGCCCTCAATGCAACTGCTCACCACTATAAGATTGGGCGTCTTATAGTGACAGTACTATCCTTATTCAGAAATAGTCCCAACGAAAATATCGTTTCGGCGATGGCTCCTTTCGAAAAGTCTACTATTAGCGCACCGCGGCCTCTTGTTACATTGAATATTAAATTGTATTTAAAATCTGAAAATTTTGATTAGACAAAATATATCATACAAATTTGAAAGGGTCAAATACAAATTAAAAATTTATAGATAATTATCGATTAACATGATAAAATAGGAAAACAATGAATGATTTTTCACAATATTATTCTGATAAAGTTTCTATAAATTGTGTTGTATAATAAAGTTAAAAATCGTTTGAGAGGAGATAAGCTGTTGAATCAAAGAGAGGCTGAAGTATTAAATCTCATTAAAGAGAATCCGTTTATTTCTCAGTCGGAATTATCTAAAAAACTTGGGTTAACTGCTTCTAGTGTATCGAGAATTGTTGCTGAACTTGTACATAAGGAATTTATTCAAGGTCAAGCTTACGTTCTAAATGAAGAGTTCCCAATTGTTTGTGTCGGTGCAGCAAATATCGATAAGAAGTTTTTTGTTCATCAGACACTCATTCATGGGACATCTAATCCGATTGACTCAGCACACTCTGTCGGGGGAGTTGTACGTAATATCGCTGAGAATTTAGGTCGTTTAGGCCAAAATGTAGCGCTCATTACGACAAGAGGAGACGATGCGGAGTGGTTGAAAGTTAAAGAAGCATCTGAGGCGTATATTAACTTAGATTTTACTGAAATTATCGAAGGGAAAAATACAGGTGCATATACTGCGTTAATTAACCGTGAAGGTGAAATGGAATATGGTTTTGCTGATATGAGTATTTATGATGAATTCACACCAGAAGTACTGATTCGCCAGACATATATTTTAAAGCGCGCGAAGTGTATTGTTGCAGATTTAAACGTACCGAAAGTGACGCTTGAATTTTTAACCGCATATGCGGAAAAACACGATATTAAGCTTGTGTTTATTCCTGTATCTGGACCAAAGATGAATCGTCTACCAGATTATTTAGAGCCCGTCGACTGGTTAATTGTAAACCGTGATGAAACAGAAACAGAGTTTAATATGGAAATTAAAACAGATGACGATTTAATAAAAGGTGCGAGACTTTGGAATGCACGTGGAGTGTCGAACGTTGTCGTAACGAACGGATCAAAATCGTTAGCATATTCATCTAATGATTATGAAAAAATTTATCCGATTAAACAATCGACGCGTGTCGTGGACGTGACAGGTGCTGGTGATAGTTTTTCTAGCGCTGTGATTTACGGATGGCTAAATGGGTATAATATTGATGACTGTATAGAATTAGGTATGGTCAACTCTACAAAAACGATTGAAACAGACTATACAGTACGACAAGACTTATCAGAACAACAGTTAAAACTAGATTTGGAGGCTTATAAAAATGAATCAATTAATTGATTTAACAACTGAAGTTAAGGAAGCATTAGAAAATAATCAACCGGTCGTTGCATTAGAATCGACAATCATTTCTCACGGGATGCCATATCCTCAAAACGTTGAAATGGCTAAAAAAACTGAAGAAATTATTAGAGAAAATGGTGCGGTACCAGCAACTATTGCAATTATGAACGGTCGTATTAAAGTTGGACTTACTGAAGATGATCTTGAATTACTCGCAAAAGAAGGGCGTAACGTTACTAAAGTATCTCGCCGAGACTTAGCAGAAGTTGTTGCAATGAAAACACTTGGTGCAACTACAGTTGCATCAACAATGTTATGTGCAGAATTAGCAGGTATCAAATTCTTCGTCACAGGTGGAATCGGTGGTGTACACCGCGGATTTGAAGAGCATATGGATGTGTCAGCAGACTTAGACGAACTCGGAAAAACAGACGTCGTTGTAATTTCTGCAGGTGCGAAATCTATTTTAGACTTACCAAGAACACTAGAATACCTTGAAACAAAAGGTGTACCAGTGATTGGATATCAAACAGATGAACTACCTGCATTCTTTACGAGAGAAAGTGGACTTAAACTTGCGTCACACTTCGATACGACAGAAGATATCGCAAAAGTCATTAAAGCAAAACACGACTTAGGTTTAACAGGTGGTACAAGTGTCGTAAACCCAATTCCTGAAGATGAAGCACTCGATAAAGACCATATCAACGGTGTAATTCAAGAAGCGGTCGATCAAATGGAAAAAGATGGTGTTGGTGGTAAAGAAGCAACACCTTACTTATTAAAAGCAATCGTTGAAAAAACAAACGGAAAAAGCTTAGAAGCAAATATCAACCTTGTATATAACAACGCAAAAGTCGGTGCACAAATCGCGGTGGATTACTACAAACTGTAATTATTGGTAGTACTAGTCCTATGTGAAGACTCCTACAAAGATGAGGTGCACCCCTAAAGTTGGACATGGAAATCCAACTTTAGGGGTGTTTTTGTATGAAGTATAAAAAGCATAGCTTTGAATTTAAGGTAAAAGTAGTTAATGAATATTTAAATGGATCAGGAGGATATAGAGTTTTAGGTGAAAAGTATAATGTGGATAGATCGCTTGTTCAAAAATGGGTAAGACAATATAACACATATGGCTATCAGGGCCTCACTAAATCTCTTAGTAATACTCAATATACTAGTGAATTTAAGCAGGCTGTTTTAAAATATAGAGAAGAGAATCAATTGTCCTATAGAGAAACAGCGGAATACTTTGGTATCAAGCATTTTACAACAATCGCTAACTGGAATCGCAAGATCCAAGAAGGTGGTCCAGCTGCTCTAGAGGGTAAACAAGGGAGACCAATAAAATATATGTCTAAGAAAGAAAATAACCAAAAACAAGTATCGAAGAGTGAGCCTCTGAATGAAACAGAACGCGAAGAGTTAGAACGTCTAAGAGAAGAACTCAGAATGAAAGAACTGGAAAATATCATTCTAAAAAAGTTAAACGCCTTACCGACAGATCCAACAGACAAAAAACGAAAGTAGCGCTTGAGGTAAGGCAAGAAACGACTTATACACTAAAAGAGATTTTAACAGTGTTGAAGCTACCAAAGTCTGTATATTACTACTGGATAAAACATATGGATGATCAGAAACAGAAAGATCGATGGCTAGTAGAAAAAATTAAAGAAATCGTCTCAAAACATAAAGGTAGATATGGTTACAGAAGAATCAAAGCGATACTCGAAAGCAGAGAACAAATTGTGGTGAATCATAAGCGCTTGTTACGCATTATGAAGACCTATAATTTACTGTGTCAAAAATTCAAAAACAAATCGAGAACGCGTTATAGTTCATATAAAGGACAAGTTGGAACAGTCGCTCCAAATAAGGTAAAGCGTAACTTTAAGCCGAAAACATTTAATCAACTATGGGTCACAGATGTCACAGAGTTTGCGTTACCTATCAAAGGAAAGAAACTATATCTATCAACAATTATGGATTGTTATAACTCTGAAATTATCGCATATAAGGTCAGTCGTTCACCGAACCTAGCAATCGCTCTAAATCCTTTAAATAAAGCACTTGAGGAACACCATCACAATCTAAAACAATTAGTTGTTCACTCGGATCAAGGATTTCATTATCAACATAGTAGTTGGGGAAATACCATAACAGAATTTGGTGCAACAATGAGTATGTCACGTAAAGGAAACTGTTTAGATAATTCACCGATGGAGAACTTCTTTGGCTTATTAAAGCAAGAAATGTTTTATGGAGAAGTTTTCAAAACATATGAAGCATTAGAAATCGCAGTACATGAATATATTAGATACTATAATAAAGATAGAATTAAGCTAAAATTAAAAGGCATGTCTCCTGAAGAATTCAGGAAACATACCTTACAATCTGCTTAATTCCAAAAGTCCAACTTTTGGGTAGCACATCAAGAGAAGTAGGAGTCTTTTTTGATATGGAAGAGTATTTTAGGCTTTTTATCGTTAAAGATAGTATAATAAGTAACTATGAGTGGTGATAAATTGTGGGCAACTGAAGAGATAGTGTAAAAGGATACTATCACTTATGATAAAAGGCGATCTAACCGAAGAGATAGTGTAAAAGAACACTATCACTTATGATAAAAGGCGCTCTAACTGAAGAGATAGTGTAAAAGGATACTATCACTTATGATAAAAGGCACTCTAACTAAAGAGATAGTGTAAAAGGACTCTATTACTTACGATAAAAAGCACTCTAACCGAAGAGATAGTGTAAAAGGGTACTATCACTTGTGATAAAAGCCGCTCTAACTGAAGAGATAGTGTAATAAGATACTATCACTTACGATAAAAGATGATTTAACCAAAGAGATAGTGTAACATCACACTATCACTTACGATAAGAACATGCTAACCGCAAATAAAGTGTAATAATATGATATCTCTTCTATTAAACTGCCGTTTAATTCTTTTAATTATCGTTATAAGGCTTTTTATCTACATAATATGCTCCACGACGCACACCAATCTTTTCATAGTATGCGTTCAATACTTTCTGAAGCTTATAGTGAGAGATTTTCTTTCCACTAAATTCATATAACTTGTTTAACGTGATTTTTTCATCTGGAAATAATGCTCGAAAATCTTCAACAAGCTGAAACACGACATCTTTTTGCTGATAAAATGTGCCACAATTTCCACAGATATATTTTTCTAAACCATTAGAAAGTAATTCACTACCATCATTTTCACAAAATATCCCTTTATTTAATGATTCAAATGTATAATCGACATCACAATATCGCGGTATTTCATCATTTAAATGAATAATTTGATCTTTAAGCATTTGAACATGCGGTTTAACGAGAGTGTGTTGGTTTTTTAGATCATTCAAAAAATTACTGAGCTGTGAATACATGATAATTGGCTCTTTTAATGGTAAGTTATAGAGCTGGAAATTTCGGTTTATATAGACGACGTAGCTATGAATAGGAATTCTTTGATCTATAGAATAGAGTAGTTCTGAGAATTTATTAGCAGTGTCATTAATTTGATGAAGCGGAGACTTTATTTCTTTTTTAGTCTTGTAGCTATAAAAACTACCATTATGAAAAACTTGATTTCTCTGATGGTTTTTAATTTCAAAAATTAGGATAGCATTATTAAAAATCGCCACTGTATCGATTTGACGTTCGGAACCATCCAAAATAAATCGAAAATCATGAATCGTCTCGCAGTAATCTGTCATCACACTATCGAAAATATTTGCAAAAGATACTTCTCCGTTGTGACCTAAATTTAATTGCTTCAAATAGTTGATTGTTTTAAAAGATAAATGGCCACGTTTCTTTAAGGCAATCAATTGACGATGAACAAGAGATTTTTTAATCTGCATATATCCTCCAATAATAAGTATTTGATTATGATTATACAACATAAAATTCTTAAAAGGAGTAAAAATACAATAATTAATGAATTGTAATACATGATTAAAAAACTGATAAAAATAGAAGTAAGAAATTTAAATACTGTGTTTTTGATCAACAGATTTTAAAAAGAAGAATTGATTGATAATAATGAAATAGAAAAAATAACAGGTAGGTGATACTACAAACTGGAGAGATAGTGTAAAAGGATACTATCACTTATGATAAAAGACGCTCTAACCGAAGTGATAGTGTAATAAGATACTATCACTTATGATAAAAGGCACTCTAACTGAAGAGATAGTGTAAAAGAACACTATCTCTTGCGATAAAAGGCGATTTAACCGAAGAGATAGTGTAAAAGGATACTATCACTTATGATAAAAGGCACTCTAACCAAAAAGATAGTGTAACATCACACTATCACTTACGATAAAATGACAAGTGCTCGCTACACCACCTACAATTCTCTTAGTTCTCTACATATATCTCCGAGTGGAAGCCCGACGACAGCGTTATAATCACCGGAAATATGTTTTACAAACATCGCGCCGAGTCCTTGGATGCCATAGGCTGCTGCCTTATCATATGGTTCGTCTGTGTTTAAGTAGTGGTCGATTGTTTTATCGTCTAAATCAAAAAACTCGACTTCTGTTTCTCTAACGATTGGTATTTCAGCGTCGCCTTTACGGAGTAATGCTGCTGAAATCACAGTATGCGTATTTCCTGATAGCATTTTAAGCATGCGTCGTGCGTCATTTTTGTCTTTTGGTTTTTCTAAAATTTCACCGTTATAGTGGATCAGTGTGTCACAAGATAAAATAATGTCTTCGTCGTTATCAATCGCGTGAGATTTTAAGCGTGCGAGTGTCATCGCTTTTTCTTTAGGGTCTGTCTCAGTCACAGATGATTCGTCAACATTTGGGATAATCGTTAAAAAGTTTATCTCAACTTGTTTTAGTAGGTCTTGCCGTCTTGGTGAACCAGATGCTAAAATAAGCATAAATTGTCTCAAACCTTTCTTTATATAGGTGTGGAGTTATTTAAAAATAAGTGTATAATCTAATAATGTATTGAGTATCATTTTAGAATGTTTATTTGCATATCGCAAGAGGTGAAATAAATGTACAAAGTGGAGTTAACTAAATTTAGAGTTAAACCTGGAAAAACTAAAAAAGTCGATCGTTGGATGGAGTATATACATAACAATATGGAAGGTGTTATTCGTAACGTTGAAGGAGAAAAAGTTTACGTTGAAACAATCTTCCGCGAAGCGTTTAACGATGTCGAATATTTATATTGGTATACAATACAAGATAAAGAAGCTGCTGAGAGCGACACAGTTTCATATATCGATCAGACACATATAGACTTTTTTGAAGACTGTATTGATCACACATTCCATCCGGAAGATATGGTTGCAGAGGCACTCATTATTCCTGAACGTATAAAACAAGCAATGCAGTATTAATTAGAAGCCTAATTGGCTTCTTTTTTAATCTGGAAAGAAGGTGTCTTATGGACTATCAAGCGTTAAAAGAAGAGATTATAGAGTACGCACATTCAATTGGTATCGACGAAATCGGATTTACAACAGCTGAACCGTTTCATGAGTTTAGAGATAAACTCATCTCATATTATGAAAACAATTATGAGTCTGGTTTCGAAAAAGGGACGATAGAAGAGCGTGTAGATCCAAAACTATCACTACCGAGTGCGAAATCGATTATTGCGATTGCTGTTGGGTACCCGAACAGATTACCTAAAGATGCCCCAAAATCACGTAAAGGTGAGCGCCGCGGGATATTTGCTCGTGCGTCTTGGGGAGTAGATTATCATCAGCTTTTAAGAAAAAGACTCGATAAGTTAGAAGCATTTATTAAAGAAAGAGTCGACGGTGCAGAGATGATGTCGATGGTCGATACGGGAGTATTATCCGATAGAGAAGTCGCACTTAGAAGTGGTCTCGGATTTATAGGTAAAAATGGATTTATAATCAATCCAGAACTCGGGACATGGACGTACTTAGGTGAAATGCTGATCAACATACCTTTTCCTCCAGATAAACCACTCGTTGGAACGTGTGGTGACTGTACAATTTGTATTGACAGATGTCCAACAGGTGCACTCGTTGGTAACGGACAACTCGACTCTAAAAAGTGTATTTCATTTTTAACACAAACGAAAACTTTTGTACCAGATGAATTTAGAAAATCGATTGGTAACAGAATTTACGGCTGTGATACATGTCAGCAAGTATGTCCGTTAAATGTTGGAATTAACACACAGCAAGACGATATCATTTTAGAGCCAGAAATTTTAAAGCCAGAATTAACGAGTCTATTAAAGGTATCAAATCGAGAATTTAAAGAAACATATGGACATTTAGCTGGTGTATGGCGTGGTAAAAATCCACTACAACGAAATGCGATTATCGCACTCGCACATTTTAAAGAAGAAAGTGCGATTCCAACATTGAAAGATGTTGCTGAAAACGATGTTCGACCTGTGATTAAAGGAACAGCATACTGGGCGATCGGTCAAATATTAGGCGACGAGGCACTTGAATATATTAGTGAGAGATATAAACAAGAAACTGACGAAGATGTTAAAATAGAAATGTTAAAAGGTATTCAAGAGGGGTAAACTATGAATCATATCGTATTATTTCAGCCAGATATTCCGCAAAATACTGGAAATATCGGACGCACATGTGCAGCAACAAAAACAAAATTACATTTAATTAAACCGCTCGGGTTTGAAATTACAGATAAGCATTTAAAACGTGCAGGTATGGACTACTGGTATCAGTTAGACGTGACATATTACGACAGTATTGAAGAATTTTTAGAACAAGCAGACGGAATGCTGTACTTTATATCTAAATTTGGAGAAAATTATTATCATGAAGAGGACTACAGTAATACTGAAGAAAACCATTATTTTATCTTTGGTAAAGAAACTGCAGGACTCCCGGATTATATTAAAGAAAAATATAAGGACCGCTTAATGCGTATTCCGATGCATAAAGATTTTAGAAGTTTAAACCTTGCAAATACAGTTGCGATGGTGCTTTATGAAGCGATTCGTCAACAAGGATTTAAAGGATTAATATAGGAGGATTATTATGAACGAAACAATTAAATTACTACAAAACCACCGCTCAATTCGAGATTTTGAAGATCGACCACTTGAAAAGGATGTCGTAGAAACACTTGTTAAATCAGCACAACAAGCATCGACATCAAGCTACGTTCAAGCGTATTCAATTATCGGAGTTACTGATGAAGATAAAAAACAAGCAATTATGGAAGTAAGTACGCAGCCGTATGTTAAAGATAACGGCCATTTATTCATTTTCGTAGCGGATTATAACCGTCATTTACAACTCGCAAAACGTAAAGGATACGACGTAAATTTTGAAACGACAGAAAGTTTACTCGTCGGTGTTGTAGACGCAGCACTTGCAGCACAAAACTTAGCGGTTGCAGCAGAGTCACTTGATTTAGGAATTTGTTATTTAGGATCAATTCGTAACAACACGAAAAAAATCATTGAAATTTTAGACTTACCTGAAGGCACATTCCCAGTAATTGGTATGGCAGTTGGTTACAAAAATAGTAATGGTAGCTTTAAAGAAAGACTTCCACTTGACACAGTTTACTTTGAAAACTCTTATCCAGAGTTTGAAGCGGTTGAAGAATCATTAAATGAATACGATGAAACAATCAATCAGTACTACAAAAACCGCGATAAAAACAAACGTGAAGACAACTGGTCAGAACAAGTCATTCGAAAATTATCGAAAATGGGAGAAGTACGTGCAGATATTAAAGATGTCCTAAACGAACAAGGATATTTAAAAGATTAACAGAAACAAAAAACGCAAACTTTTATAAGTTTGCGTTTTTATTATCTAACATCGTTTCTTTGGTCTGGTCCGTTATCTACATAACCAGGTTTGTTTTCTCTTCCTGCAGTTAAGATTGCTACTAGGAAACTTGCACATACCATAAAGATAAGAATTGCCTTCATCTATAATATCCTCCAGTGCATTTAGTTGTTATTATTATTATAAACTATTTTGTCTTTGAAACAAAGAGTATTTTAATTTTAGGATAATGATTGTTTAAAAGACATATATTAGGGTAATCTATTATTAATAAACTGTTCTTGATAGGAGACGACGATTATGGCTTTAAATTTTAAAATTTATGAAACAAAACACGACGCAGACTTATTTTTAGCAGATCAAATTAGAAAACAACTATCTTTAAACACTGATTCTACGTTAGTGTTAGATTTAAATGAAAAATTAGATGATGCATATGACTTTTTAATTGGAGAAATTAACAATCATCCAGTAAGTCTATCAAACGTTAAACTCTTTTTAGCAAATTCTGAAGGTGGAGCGAAATTTAACCAACTCGACCTACCAGATCAACAAATTCGTAACGTTAAATCAGATGAAGATTTAGACAGACATCTTGATAAAAAAGAAAAACTAAACGTTGCAGTATTAAATTTAGATCATGATTTTAAAGGGTTTAAAAGTGGAGAGAGTAGCGACTTATTATTTGGAGCTAAAGAGCTATTCATCTATGCGAGTGGTGTAGATGCGAGTGAAACTGTACGTAAATTATACGATGCAGATATGAGTAGAGACTCAGTATTATCAAAAGTTAAAAATCACCGAATGGTGACAGTTATTTTAGATGAGGATGCAGCAAGTAAACTCGATAAAGATATTCGTGAATTCTACACATATAAGTTCGCATAAGTGAGGGATAATATGACTAAAAAAGATAAGAAATATGACGATTATACAGACGAAAACTCGATGACATTTAACGAAGAAGACGTCGAAGCACTTGGTGAGGAGATGGAAGCTATCTCAGAAGGAGAGACTGCTTCTATTGACCACACAAATCACGGTGCAGATTTAGAAGATAAAGATCTCGACAAATATCATGAAGAAAATGATAACTAATTTTAAGTGAATCCTCCTGAAATTTCAGTTATACTTAGTATAAATACGAAATTGAAATTCAGGAGGAATTTTTTTAATGTCTTACAGAATAGAACATGATACGTTTGGTGAAATTAAAGTTCCAGCGGATAAGTTTTGGGCTGCTCAAACAGAGAGAAGTCGTCAAAACTTCCCAGTGGGTAAAGAAAAAATGCCAATTGAAGTAATCGTTGCGTTCGCTCAACTTAAACGTGCAGCAGCCATTGTAAACTTTGATTTAGGTAAATTATCTGAAGCGAAAAAAGATGCGATTGTATACGCAACTGATAAAATTATTAAAAGAGAGTTAGACGAACATTTCCCATTAGTTGTTTGGCAAACTGGAAGCGGTACACAGAGTAATATGAACGTAAACGAAGTCGTCGCGCATGTTGCGAACGATTATTTAAAAGAAAAAGGAATTGACGAAGTCGTACACCCTAATGATGACGTTAATAAATCACAAAGTTCTAACGATACGTTCCCAACAGCAATGTATGTGGCGTTAATGACTGAAGCTGAAGTTACTTTACTTCCAGCACTAAAAAAATTACGTGATACGTTCAAAGAAAAAGAGGAAAAATTCCAAGACAGCATTAAAATTGGTCGTACACATTTACAAGACGCAACACCGTTATCACTCGGTCAAGAAGTCAGTGGTTGGAGATATAGTTTAGACAAAGCATTAGAAATGATTAATGAATCTAAACAACAACTCTCACATTTAGCAATCGGTGGTACGGCAGTAGGTACTGGTTTAAACGCTCATCCTGAGTTCGGAGAAAAAGTCGCAAAGCAAATTTCGAAACAGACTGGATACGATTTTGTTTCATCAGAAAACAAGTTTCATGCGTTATCACAATACGATGAAGTTGTGTATTTCCACGGTGCATTAAAAGCATTAGCAGGAGACGTATTAAAAATTGTTAACGACATTCGCTGGTTAGCCTCAGGACCACGTGCAGGTATTGGTGAAATTACAATTCCAGAAAACGAGCCTGGATCATCAATTATGCCTGGTAAAGTAAACCCAACACAAGCAGAGATGTTATCAATGGTTGCAGCACAAGTATTTGGTAACGATGCAGCAGTTGGATTTGGTGCGTCACAAGGTAACTTTGAGTTAAACGTGTATAAGCCATTAATCTTAATGAACACATTACAATCTATCTACCTACTTGGTGACGGTATAGACACATTCAACAACAACTGTGCGGTTGGTATTGAGCCAAACATGGAAGTGATTGATGAGTTATTAAACCGTTCATTAATGTTAGTTACAGCATTAAACCCACATATCGGTTACGAAAATGCCGCAAAAATTGCGAAAAACGCACATCAAAAAGGTATTACATTAAAAGAATCTGCATTAGAAACTGGTCTTGTTACAGAAGAACAGTTTAATGAATGGATTCGTCCTGAAGATATGATTCATCCGAATGCGTGAAATAAAAACGATCAGCCTGTATGATGTGCTACCCAAAAGTTGGACTTTTGGAATTAAGCAGATTGTAAGGTATGTTTCCTGAATTCTTCAGGAGACATGCCTTTTAATTTTAGCTTAATTCTATCTTTATTATAGTATCTAATATATTCATGTACTGCGATTTCTAATGCTTCATATGTTTTGAAAACTTCTCCATAAAACATTTCTTGCTTTAATAAGCCAAAGAAGTTCTCCATCGGTGAATTATCTAAACAGTTTCCTTTACGTGACATACTCATTGTTGCACCAAATTCTGTTATGGTATTTCCCCAACTACTATGTTGATAATGAAATCCTTGATCCGAGTGAACAACTAATTGTTTTAGATTGTGATGGTGTTCCTCAAGTGCTTTATTTAAAGGATTTAGAGCGATTGCTAGGTTCGGTGAACGACTGACCTTATATGCGATAATTTCAGAGTTATAACAATCCATAATTGTTGATAGATATAGTTTCTTTCCTTTGATAGGTAACGCAAACTCTGTGACATCTGTGACCCATAGTTGATTAAATGTTTTCGGCTTAAAGTTACGCTTTACCTTATTTGGAGCGACTGTTCCAACTTGTCCTTTATATGAACTATAACGCGTTCTCGATTTGTTTTTGAATTTTTGACACAGTAAATTATAGGTCTTCATAATGCGTAACAAGCGCTTATGATTCACCACAATTTGTTCTCTGCTTTCGAGTATCGCTTTGATTCTTCTGTAACCATATCTACCTTTATGTTTTGAGACGATTTCTTTAATTTTTTCTACTAGCCATCGATCTTTCTGTTTCTGATCATCCATATGTTTTATCCAGTAGTAATATACAGACTTTGGTAGCTTCAACACTGTTAAAATCTCTTTTAGTGTATAAGTCGTTTCTTGCCTTACCTCAAGCGCTACTTTCGTTTTTTGTCTGTTGGATCTGTCGGTAAGGCGTTTAACTTTTTTAGAATGATATTTTCCAGTTCTTTCATTCTGAGTTCTTCTCTTAGACGTTCTAACTCTTCGCGTTCTGTTTCATTCAGAGGCTCACTCTTCGATACTTGTTTTTGGTTATTTTCTTTCTTAGACATATATTTTATTGGTCTCCCTTGTTTACCCTCTAGAGCAGCTGGACCACCTTCTTGGATCTTGCGATTCCAGTTAGCGATTGTTGTAAAATGCTTGATACCAAAGTATTCCGCTGTTTCTCTATAGGACAATTGATTCTCTTCTCTATATTTTAAAACAGCCTGCTTAAATTCACTAGTATATTGAGTATTACTAAGAGATTTAGTGAGGCCCTGATAGCCATATGTGTTATATTGTCTTACCCATTTTTGAACAAGCGATCTATCCACATTATACTTTTCACCTAAAACTCTATATCCTCCTGATCCATTTAAATATTCATTAACTACTTTTACCTTAAATTCAAAGCTATGCTTTTTATACTTCATACAAAAACACCCCTAAAGTTGGATTTCCATGTCCAACTTTAGGGGTGCACCTCAGTAGGCTGATCGTTTTTTACATTTCAATATTAATGTTTTCTTTTGTCACGGGGTGCGTAAATTGAACGCGCGACGCAAATAATTGTAACTCTTTACTTTTTTCTCCACCGTAAATGTTATCTCCAATAATCGGAGAACCTAAGTGAGAGAGATGTACACGGATTTGATGGGTGCGTCCAGTGGATAATTGTAGTTTTACTTTATTGTCTTTAATAGATAAAACGTGTGTTAGTGCTTCTTTACCACGACGGTTCATTTCCTGGTGATTGCTATGACGCGCTTCTTTTATAGGTAGAGAAATATCTCCAACTTTTAAGTGATTTGGACGACTGACGTACGCAGTATATTCTCTAACGATTTCACGATGTTCAATCATATAATCTAACATTTTTTTAATGTAACTATTTTTAGCGAGAATCACTAAACCTTTTGTGTCAAAATCGATTCGATGGACAGGCTCTAAATAATTAGATTGAATCGTATTGATTGCGTCGTTCATTAACGTATCTGTTTCATTATTATTTGGATGTGTTTTTTGTCTGTGTGGTTTTATAACTACTGCTAAATAATCATCTTCATATTGAACAGTTACATGTTGATTACTTTTTTCGTAGCTACTCTTATTAGAAAAATCAGGAAGATACACAATATCTCCCTGATGGACGAAATCTCTAATTGATTTTTCTTCATCGTTAATTTTAATGTCTTTACTCATTCGTAACCAGTGCATTTCTTTTTTAGGAATATGCATTGATTTTAAGACATTTTCTAACGAATCTTTGGATTTATTTGTAATTGTAAAAATCATTATTTTTCTTCTCGCGTTCTGTTGATCCAGTCTAAATAGTTGTCTGCAGTTTCAGCTGCACCTTCAGCACGTGTCACTTCTTTACCATCTTTATAGTAAATGAGTGTTGGTGTAGCTTCGATACCTTGTTCACGTTGGAATTTTGGGTATTCTAAGACGTTTACTTGAATAAGTGGGAAGTCTTCTTTATTCTTTGCTTCCATCAGTAATGGTGTTGCTTTTAAACAGTATTCACATACTGGACTCCAGTAATAGACAAAAATTTCTTCACCACTATCAATTTTTTCTTTTGCTGACTCAGGTGTTTCGTTTAGTTGATAGTTTTCATCATCTAATTTGTCGATTGTTGGACCTTGAAGTTCAGAAGGTTCTTTATCTGTATAAGGGTAATACCCACTATCACTCAGGTTATCTGGATCATTTTTTTCACCTTTTAAAAATAAAAAAGCACCAAGAAATCCGATAATGATAACGGCAATAATGGCATAAAATATTTTATTGTTCATGAACATTCTCCTTTTTAAAACTTAATACTGATAATACAATGATAATTAAAAATGCAGTTAAAGACATTAATGGAATAGTTATAAATCCGAAGTAATTGACATATGTTACTGTACAACTATTGTCACTACAAGCGTTTAACCCATCTTGAACTGCGGGTAATTTTTGTAGTGAGTAATGATATACTCCCATTATAAAGCCCATTATACTCATTGTGAGAATATAGTAATACGCTTTAAAGTCATTTTTAATCAGTGAAATTAACGATATAATTACAAGAGGGTACATTAAAATTCTTTGATACCAGCATAACTCACAAGGTATATAATTTCGAACTTCACTAAAGTATAGCGAGCCGAGAGTTGCTGTGAGTGATACGATAAGTATAAGTTGCATTAAAGTCTTCTTATACAATAAATCACCTCATCATTTCTAAATAACTCACACTATATTTTAACACAATCACTCGGAATTAGAGTTAACAGAATGTGAAGAAAATTTTAAAAAGGTGATTATCGTGAAAAGTAAATTAGAACTACTCAGAATGATTGCTGAATATTTAAATGAAGAAACTGACCGTAATCGAATGCTAAATCATGCACTAAAACTGTTAGTTGAAAATAGTGAATTCGATACCGGATGGATATTTTTTATTAATAATAAAGGTGAACACGATCTCGCTGCGCACTATAATCTACCTGTCGGTTTAAAAGAAAACAACTTTGAAAAGATGTTTGACGGGAAATGTTGGTGTGTGAATCAGTATAATAGAAGTAACTTAAAAAAAGCGACGAATATTATCGCTTGTTCTAGATTAGAACGAGTGTTTAGAGAAAATAGCGACAAAAACGAAGGGATTACGCATCACGCAACAGTACCGCTAATATCAAGCGAAGAATCGTTTGGTATTTTAAATGTTGCGACTAAAAATATTAAAGAATACAACAAAGACACATTAGATTTATTAGAATCTGTTGCGTTTCAAATCGGTTCAGCACTAAAACGTATAGAATTAACAAAAATTGAAAAAGAAAATGCGAGAATTCAAGAACGTCAGCGTCTAGCGAGAGATTTACATGATTCAATTAATCAGACGATTTTTTCAATTAATATTATGAGTAATGCAGGTGTACGAATCGCAAAATCTGACGAAATGAAATCAACATTAGAAAAAATTGAGTCGACGTCTAAATATGCTATGAATGAAATGAAGGCTTTAATATGGCAATTAAAACCTATCGGATTAGAAAATGGATTAGTCGATGCGTTAAAAGAATACTCAGAACTAATCGGTATCGAATTAAATATCGATATTGATGGCTTTTATTATTTACCTGATAAAAGTGAAATCGAAGTGTTTAGAGTGATTCAAGAAGCGTTAAATAATACGAGTAAACATTCAAATGTCACGATGAGTGATGTTGAAATTTTCGTGACTGAAGACTTATTTTCCGTTATGGTCAAAGATAAAGGCACAGGTTTTGACGTATCAACAGTCAAACGTCAAAACGGTTTAACGAACATAAAAGAGCGTATTGAAAAACTCGGGGGAGTTTTAAATGTTCACTCAAAATTAAATGAAGGAACGACGATACGCTTTACAATACCGATAAAGAGAGAGTGAAAATAATGAATATTGTCATCACAGATGATCACGCAGTCGTACGTGAAGGTATGAAGTTTTTACTAAGTACAACAGATGATTTAAAAGTAATAAAAGATGTCGATAGTGGAGAAGCATTGATTAAATTTCTAGAAGTTAATCACGAAAACGTTGATTTAATTTTACTTGATCTCGTCATGCCAGAATTAAATGGCATCGATATTTTAGAGATTATTAAAAGAGATTATCCTAAAGTTAAAGTAGTCATATTAACGAGTTTCACGTCAGAAGAATACGTTCGTCCTGTATTGAATAAAAAAGCGGATGGATATTTAATAAAAGAAATGGATGCGGATGATTTAATCGAATCATTACGAAAAGTCGCGGATGGTGAACAAGTTATTCACGAAGATGTTTCTCAGCTTTTAAAACATGACAAACTCCCGCATCAAAAGAATGTTTTATCGATAAGAGAGTTAGAAGTACTAAAGGAAATGGTTTACGGTAAAAGTAATAAAGAAATCGCAGAAACACTTTTCGTCAGTGAAAAAACGGTCAAAACACATGTGAGTCATATTTTAAATAAACTCGAAGTGTCTGACCGTACACAAGCAGTCGTTTATGCGATTCGTCATCATATTGTAAATTTATGAGAATAGAGCAGGTTCGATGTGTACGATTGTTTCAGTATCACCAAACGCATCGGACATCGCTCGTTCAATTCTTTCTGTAATCATATGTCCTTCAACAACGTTTAATTTAGGGTTGACTGTTACTGTAACGTCAACAAAATATATAAACCCGTGTGAACGTCCTTTAATATCTACAACGTCTATCACACCGCTGACGTTTTGAATAATTTCTTCCATCTCTTTTAATGTTTTACTATTAAAACCATCGGTTAAAGTCGTCGCAGTTTCTTTAAATATAATAACTGCTGTGTAAATAATGAGTATACCAATTAAGAAACTTGCGATTGTGTCTAAAGTTTCAAAACCAATAAGCACACCGATAATACCAATTGCTGCACCTAAAGATACTAAGCCGTCTTGTAAATTATCGAAACTCGCTGCTTTTAAGGCGACACTACTAACTTTATTAGCAAGTCTAAAGTTAATAAACGCAACGATTAGCATAATAATCATTGAAAAAATAGAAATATATAATGAAGTCGTACTTGGTTCTGCGTAGTCGTTATTTATAAATTTAATTACTGTTTGAATAATGACTTGTATACCGACAGCAAACATTATAAAACTCGCAATTAAAGCGGCAATTAGTTCTGCTCGGTAGTGACCATACGTATGGTTATCATCTCTTGGAATTAAAGCGATTGTTAAACCGATAAATAACGCAGTTGAACCGATAACGTCAGTAAAGTTGTTTAAACCATCTGCGATTAATGCATCAGACTGATCTAGAAAACCAAACGTAATTTTAACTAATGTTAAAAATATATAAGTGACGATTGATAGCACGGCACCTAACCGTGCTTTTTTTATATTTTTATTAATGGACTTCATACGTCACACTCCAAAAAAATATTACTCTTTAGTATAGCATAACCTTTAATAAAAAATTTTATACTAATTCTATTATTGTCGTTTTTATATAAATCGAAAGTGAAAAAATTTACTTTTAATATTAAAATAGAATATAATTAAGGAAACTCATGTATTTATGGAATAGGAGGTTATAATTATGTCAGATGTACATAAAAAGAAAAGGTCTTCAAGTCAAACGATGACTATAATGATTATTGCTGGTCTTATACTTGGTATTATCGTCGGTTCTATATTTAATATATTTATTGATAGCACGTTTGTTCAAATTGTTGATCAGTACATATTTAACGTATTAGGACAAGTATTTTTAAACTTAATCTTTATGATGGTCGTTCCTGTCGTATTTATCTCGATTGTACTCGGTGTTATAAACGTTGGTGACCCAAAAAAACTCGGAGTCATCGGTATTAAAACAGTTGGCTTTTACCTTATGACAACAGCTATTGCGATTACTATAGCGATGGGAGTAGCGAACCTACTTAACCCTGGTGAAGGTAGAGGTATTTTACTAGAATCATCAGAAGTTACGGAATATCGTAATGCGGAGTTTGGTGGGGAGTCAGACGTTGATAATATTGACGTAAACCCTCAATCGTTCGATGAAACAATTATTAGTTTTGTCCCGAAAAACTTCTTTAGTGCGATGGCAGAAACAAACATGATTCAGATTATTACATTTGCTATATTTATTGGTATTGCGATTATCGTATTACAAGATAAAGTCCCTTCGACAATTAAATTACTTCAAGAATTTGAAAAAATTGTTATGACAATTGTCATGGCGATTATGAAATATTTTGCAGCGCTTGGTGCATTTGGTTTAGTTGCGACAGCATTTACTCATGCAGGCTTTGGAGCAATCGAATCATTAGGTATGTATTTCTTATGTGTATTAATTGCATTATTACTCCATTTTGTACTAATATATGGTTCTATGGTGAGATTCTTTGCAAAGAAAAGTTTTCTTTGGTTTATAAAAGGTTTCGCACCAGCGATGACAGTCGGATTTAGTACGTCATCATCTAGTGCTGTTCTACCAGTTTCATTAAAAGCTGCTCAGGAAAACTTGAAGATACGTGAATCTATTTCAAGTTTTGTTCAGCCACTGGGTGCAACTGTTAATATGGACGGTACAGCAATTATGCAAGGAGTTGCGACTGTGTTTATTGCTCAATTATCAGGGGTCGATTTATCGATTACTGAGATGGTAACAGTTGTGGTAATTGCGACAATTGCAAGTATCGGAACAGCTGGAGTTCCGGGTGTAGGTTTAATTATGTTAGCTATGGTGCTAACTTCGATTGGCCTTGATCCAGCTGCGATTGGTATCATTATCGGAATTGACCGTCTGTTAGACATGACAAGAACGGTCGTTAATATATCTGGTGATGCAGCGGTTGCGCTTGTTATCAATGAGCAAGAGACTAGAAAAAGTAAAGTTACAAACTAAGTGCAACTTTGTATGTTTAGGAAGGGAAGTAACATTTATGGATAAAAAAACCTTTACTAAGGTCATCCAAGAAAAATTTAAAATCGTGAGAACAGAGGCTGGATACACACAAGACTCTATGAGTCAGACTGTTGGTCTTTCTAAAAAGACTCTTGTACAAATTGAAAAAGAAAGAATTGTACCAAACTGGACAACATGTATTTCAGTTTGTGCACTGTTTAGAGACAGTGATATTTTAACAAGTACATTTGGTGGGGATCCGCTAGAACTTGCGCAAGTATTATCACGCGGAAGTGCAAGCTACCCGCAGTATAATAAAGAAATTCTCTACTGGGAAACTCTAGAAGAGAAAGATGGTTGGAGACTAGAAAAGAACAAAATGAATGATTTATATCGTGTTGTTAATGAAGATAACCAACCAGAACACGCGTCTTATTTAGGCCGTCAAGCGACGATGTTTTTTAAACAAAAAACTTCAGAATAAATTTTAGAACACCTTTAAAAGGTGTTCTTTTTTTAAGAGGGGAGAATTTTATTATGTCGGTAACGACGATTATCGTTACAACAGTCGTCGGTGCATTAATTGGTGGAATTACAAATACAATCGCAATTAAGATGTTGTTTCATCCATACGAAGCAAAGTACTTATTTGGTAAAAGAATTCCACTGACACCAGGTGTTGTTCCGATGCGTAGAAAAGAAGCATCAAAAAAGCTCGGAAATATTATTACTGAATACTTACTGACGCCTGATGTATTTGTAGAAAAATTAAAAAGTAAAGAGTCTGAAAAGTTTATTGATTTATTTATCGATAAACAAATCGAAATAATAGAAAAAGAAAATATTTCAATTAGTGACTTATTAAATAAAGTATCTCCAAATTTACGCCATAAAATATTAGAGTTTTTATATTACGAGATTGATACGAAAGTTAAAAATTCTAGTGATGAGCTAATGTTCAGAACGATTGAATCACTTTTACCTGAAGATGCTAAAGAAAAATTAGACAACGAAGTGAGTACACTTCATCTCACACTGAATGAAAGAATTATTTCTTACTTAACTTCTGACAAAGGGTATAACGATATTTATACGATGATTGATGATTTTATAGAAAATAGAGGTAAACTAGAGCGCGCAATTAAATATGTCGTTCCAAAAGATACACTTGCAACGAGAGTGCAAGGAGAATTAGTACAACTTTTAGGTAACGAAGATATGAAGAATATTGAACGGGATTTTATACTTCGTGAATATGAGTCGTTAATTAAACAAACACCGAGTAGTTATATTTCATCCATTGACCAAGAGAAAATAACTAGCCGTGCGTCTTCGATTTTTAAACAGAAAATTAATGTCGAAGAATTATTAGATCGACCGATACATTTATTAAATAAAAACTTATTTGACTCTTTAAAATCCTCAGGAAAAATTCGACTGAGAGAAAATATTATTCACTATTTAGGAAAACATATACCAGGTATTGTACAAAATTTACATCTTGCAGAAGTAATTACTCGACAAATTGATAGCTTCGATATCGAAAAATTAGAATTTTTAGTGTTTGAAGTTGCGAGAAATGAACTAAAGATGATTATGTTACTTGGATATGTTCTCGGGGGATTTGTTGGATTTATTCAAGGAATCGTCGTCCCTTATATTGTTTAGCCGTATCATTTTAAAATAATAGTGACATATGGTAACATATTAATTATGAAAATTTATAAAAGAGGAGAATTCCATGGTAAACGTATATGATCAAGCAAATGCGCTTGAGAGTGCTTTAAGACAATCAGATGAATTTAAAGCGTTAGAATCTTACTACAAAGCAGTAAATGAAAACGAAGAATCTAAGAAATTATTCGATGAATTTAGAGAGGTTCAAATGGAACTTCAAGTGAAACAAATGCAAGGTGAAGAGATTCTAGATGCTGATGTAGAGCGTGCACAACAAACTGCTCAAGCAATCGAAGCAGATGAAAACATCAAAAGCTTAATGGAATCAGAACAAAAACTTAGTCAATTAATTCAAGACTTAAACCGAGTAATTATGAAACCAATTGAAGATTTATATAAAGTAAATGAACAATAATTATTAGAGGTATGCATTTTAATAAATGCATACTTTTTTTATGTGAAAAATTGTAGTAATAAAATACACTGTTCAAGCTACGCGCGCCATATACTCTGTTACAATCTTTTGTCGTTTTTTGATATAATGTAAGGAATAGAAAGGTGAGGTGTTTAATGGTTAAATTTATCCATGCCGCAGATTTACATCTTGATAGTCCGTTTAAATCAAGAAGTGAATTGCCTCCACACATTGTTGATAGTTTAATGGAAAGTACATATAAAGCAACAAAACGCATGATTGACTATGCAATTAAAGAAGAAGTCGATTTTGTTATTTTAGCTGGTGATGTATTTGACCAAAAAAATAGAACATTAAAATCTGAAATATTTTTAAAAGAACAATTTAAACGTCTTGAAAAAAACGGGATATTTACGTACATGATTCATGGAAATCATGATCCTTTAGATCACGGTATACAGACGAGTTGGCCGAGTACGGTTCACGTCTTTAAAGACAATATTGAAACGTATCAACTAATGAGTAAAAATAAAGAACAAGTGTTTTTACATGGCTTTAGTTATTTACATGATGAAACTTATGAAAATAAACTTGACCAATACCCAGTAAATACACGTAACGACGGGATTCATATTGGAATTCTACACGGTACCTACTCTAAATCGAACACAAAAAGTGCAAGATATACAGAGTTTACGTTAGAAGAGTTGCGCTCTAAACTCTATCATTACTGGGCGCTTGGACATATTCATCAGCGTCAAGAGCTTTCTGATATACCGCTGATTCAATACTCTGGAAATATTCAAGGACGACATATGAATGAGTCTGGGGAGAAAGGGTTTTATCTTGTAGAAGGAGACCACGTACACTTATATAGTAAGTTTGTGTCTGTAGAAGAAATTCTATTTGAAAACTACGAACTTGAAGTGAAAAGTCTACGTAGAGATGAGTTATACCAATCGATAAGTGAATATAAAAACACGATTCGTAAAGAAGGTAAACGAGTGATTGAATTAACAGTTTACTATGATGGTGATGACGATATTGGTGGTAATGACTACTACGAAGTATTATCTTTACTTCAAGAAGATGAACGTGACGTTGAAGACTTTGTATGGATTGACCGTCTTCATATCGAACATGAAAATGAAGAAAGAAATGCCTTACTGACAGATATTAAAACGACATTTAGAGGCGATGACAAGTTATTTAGAGAAGCACTAAATACGTTATATATGGATCCTAAAGTCAATAGATATTTACCACCGATTCAAGATATTGATAAAGATGAATTACTAGAACTTGGTGAAGAACGTTTAAAACTACTCATGAGGAAGTAACAATATGAAAATAAAAAGTTTAGACATATATGGTTACGGTAAAATCATCGATCAAAGTTTTAAAATTGAACACGACTTTGTGCAAATATACGGGGAAAACGAAGCGGGTAAATCGACGATGATGTCCTTTATCCATTCAGTGCTTTTTGGATTTCCTCGTAGGAACGAAGGAGAACCACGACGTGAACCGAGACTCGGTAATGCGTATGGTGGTCGCTTAACAGTAGAATTTGATGATGAAACTGGACCAGTAACAATTGAACGTATTAAAGGTAACAAATCAGCAGGTGACGTACGAATTACGATGGCTGATGGTACATCTCGCACTGAAGAATGGTTAAAACGTAAGCTAAATTATATCGATAAAGAAATGTACCGCTCGATATTTTCGTTTGATGTTCTCGGTCTTCAAGACATTAATAAAAACTTAACTGAAAAAGATCTTCAAGATTATTTACTTCGTGCAGGAGCACTTGGATCAAATAAGTATGAAGATATGTTAAGTGCCATCAACAAAGAACTTGAGGAATTATATAAGCGAAATGGTACGAAGCCTAAAATTAACGAAAAATTAGACTCTATTTCTGACATCAATGAAAAAATTGCAGAATTAGAAGAGTATGAAGAAACATATAAATCATTAGTTCACGAAGAACATAAAATAATTGAAAGTATTGAACGAAAGAAGCAAGCTTCTCAAACGATTAAAGAACAATTAAAACTTAAAATGAAAGAAATTATGTACCACCCTGAAATAAAAGAGTGGTATCATTTAGCAAATAAAATTGATGTTGAACCTGTCATGTTCCCTGAAAAAGGAATCGAAAGATATGAAGCAATTAAAAATCATTTAACGACAGGTGAAAAAGATAAATTACTTCGTCAAGAAAAATTAGAAGCATTAATTCGTGAAGAAAATAGAATTGAATTACCAAACGAAGAAGATATTAAATATCTCGAGAGAATCGTTAAAGAAGAGCCGAACGTAAAACATGATATTTTACAACTTGAGCGCTTAAGAAACGAAGTCAGAGAAACTGAAGAAAAAATTCATCAATCGATGTTAGATATCGGTTGGCAAGAAGAACATTTAAATGTTGATGACTCAAACATCGTGAGAGAAAATGTTCAAAGCTTATTATCACGTCACGATGAAATCGAGATGGAAAGCGAATTTTATAATAATGAAATCGCACATTTACAACAAGAGAAAAACGAAACTGAAGAAAAACTTTCTAACCTCGAAGAAAAGCAAATTTCTGACGATAGAATACGTGCTAAGTTAGAAGTTCAAGACTTAGAACACGAACTTAGAGAAAAAGACCGTGTATATCAATTAATCGAAGAAAGATATTTAGAAGAAAAACGAAACCGTGAAAAACGTAATAAAACACAAGCAACAGCGATTATATCAATCAGTGTCGTACTGATGCTTGTTGGTTTATCGTTTATATTAATCAGTCAAGAGTTTATATACGGTGGAATCTTCATTTTAGTCGGTGCATTGTCACTACTCTTATTAAAATTAAATAAAAAAGAAGACGACGATAGTCTTAAAGATGATTACGAAAACGAGTTAGAAAAAATCAAGCGTGAAATTAATGACAAAAAAGAAGCCTATAACTTAAACTTTGATTATTATGACGCGCGCGATTTAATTAATGAAATCGACCACTTAACGAATAAAAAGATTTCTGACTCAATGAAGTTAGAAAGTCTTGAAGAAAAACGCTCGATTTTAGATAGTACAAATGATCAACTAAAACGTGATCTTCATCGTGTGAAAGAAAAGCTTTATGTGAGTGATGAGCTAGATGACGGACAGATTGTTGACACGATTTATACAATTCGTAATATCAAACAAATGCGTAGAAGTGTTGATGAGTTAAAGTCTAGAATTGAAACTTTAGAACAAAACATTGAAACGTTTAGCAATTCAGTCCGCAGTGAAGTATCTAAGTTAGGCATTGAATTCCATATTAACTCTATTTTCTTTGAAGCGAATAGACTTCTAGAAAAGCTTAAAAAAGATGAGGCGACGTATCAAAACTTAAGAGAACAAATTAACTTGTTCGAAAGTGAAATTGACGTTATCGACAACCGAAACTACGTTGCAGAAAAAGAAATGGAAGACTTATTTAATTACGTCGATGCTGAAGATGAAGATGAGTTTTATTATTACGGTCGTATGTTTAACGAATTTAAAGCAAACGAAGCGAGATTTAAAGAATTAGATAATAAATTATCGCTTGAAAACTTTGACGTTGAATCTAGACAACGACTATCTGAATTTAATACCGCAGATTTAAGAAATGAAGAATCTTCAATGAATGCAGCAATTGATAACTATCAAACACAAATCGATGAAGAAACAAATACACTTGCAAAAGTGCAACAAGAAATTCGACATCTTGAACAAAATGGTAAGCTGTCTGTATATCGTCATGAATTTGAATTAGAAAAAAATAATATAGAGTCACATGCGGTAGACTATATGTCACTTATGTATATTAAAACGTTAATAGAGGCACATATTAAGGCTATTAAAGACCAACGTTTACCAGTTGTTGTAGAAGAAGCGAGAAAAATCTTTGAGTATATTACAAAAGGTCGTTATATCGATGTCATGTACGAAAACAATATTATTAAAGTAAAACATAGTAATGGACAAATCTTTGATCCATCAGAGATATCACAATCGACAAAAGAATTACTATATATTTCACTACGCATCAGTTTAATTAAAGCGTTAAAAAATTATTATAATTTACCAATTATTATTGACGACGCATTTGTTCATTTTGATGAATCGCGTACACGTACGATATTAGAGTACTTTAAAAAGCAATCTAAAGAACATGAAGTACTATTCTTTACTTGTAACTTAGAAAAGAGTATTCCAGCGACAAATACAATCGTTTTAAAAGATAATAAAAATAGGAGGTAACAATAGATGAGTAAAATCTCTACCTTAAAACCAGGAGATAGTGTCGAGTCTTTTTACTTAGTAAAACGTGCTCAAGATGGTGTGACTCAACAAGGTAAACCATATATGACTTTAATTTTGGCAGATAAAACTGGAGAGTTAGATTCAAAACTATGGACAGTTACACCTGAGCAAATTACAGAGTTAAAAGAAGCGGATCTCGTAAAAGTGCGCGGAGAAATTATTAACTACCGTGGTAAAAATCAAATGAAAATTTTAGAAATCCGTACGAGTACACCTGAGGATAACGTATTAGTGAAAGATTTTCTAAAAGAAGCACCGATAGATGGTGAGGACTTATTTGAAAAAATCTTTGATTACGCATTAAAAATTACAAACGCAAACCTCCAGAGAATTACTCGAGGATTACTTAATAAATATCGTAAAGAGTTTTCAACATTTCCAGCAGCAATGAGTAATCATCATGATTTCGTCTCAGGACTTGCGTATCACGTCTATACGATGTTAAGAGTCGGGGAATCACTATGCGATATTTACGAAACGCTTGATCGTAATTTACTATACGCTGGAATTATTTTACACGACATTGGAAAAGTAAAAGAATTATCAGGTGCTGTAAATACAACGTACACAGTTGAAGGTAATTTAATCGGTCATATCGTTATTGCGACTGAAGAGATTACTAAAATCGCTGAAGAGTTAAATATCGAAGGCGAAGATGTTATGTTATTAAAACATTTAATTTTAGCTCACCATGGTAAATTAGAATATGGATCACCAAAAACACCGATGATTCCAGAAGCAGAAATTTTACACATGATTGATAACATCGATGCTAGAGTTTTAATGATGAATAAACATATTCAAAACGCTGAAAAAGGGGCATTCACTCAAAGAGTGTTCCCACTTGAAGGTAGAATGTTATACCGTAGTCAAGGCGAAGAATAAAATCATTCTCTACTACAATTTTGTAGTAGAGAGTTTTTTAATTTAAATTCATAGGAGAATAGTATGAAAGATAATAAAGTGGTTCAATACTTATCAAAATTAGAAGTAATCGGGAATCGTTTACCGCATCCGGTATCGATTTTTATTATATTTTTAGTAGCTCTGATGATTATATCTCATATATTTTATATGCTTGGAGTCACTGTGAAATTTGAAGGTATTAATCCTGAGACACATCAATTAGAGATGTTAGAGTACGATATTGTTAGTCTGTTAATACCAAGTAGTATTTCCTATATATTTACATCAGTCGTAGAAAACTTTACGTCATTTGTTGCGCTTGGACCAGTACTCGTTGTAATGCTTGGTGTTGGAGTTGCTGAAAAAACAGGGTATCTCGCTGCAATTATTAGAAAAAGCGTCAGCTTTGCACCGAAAAAATTTATTACACCAGTCGTTATTTTACTTGGAGTTTTATCAAACGTTGCGGCTTCTGTAGGATATGTTGTACTTGTACCACTTGGTGCAATGATTTTCTTAAGCTATAATCGTCACCCGATTGCTGGACTTGCTGCAGCTTTTGCAGGAGTAGCAGGCGGTTATTCGGCAAATTTAGTATTAGGAACAAATGATCCAATATTAAGTGGAATGACGACTGAAGCTGCACAAATTCTAAATGAAAATTATATTGTGAATGCAACTGATAATTTTTATTTTATGTTTGCATCAACTTTTCTAATTGTCATTATTGGTACAATTATTACAGATAAAATTGTAGAACCGAGCTTAGGTAGTTTTGAAAACTATTATGAAGATAAAAGCGAAGTAAATCCTCGAGCATTTTTATATGCAAATATCTCATTATTAGTCATGATTGTTTTAATATTATTAATGGTTCTACCATCAGGTGGAATTTTACGAGGTGAAAATGGTGAATTTATCGGTTCACCATTTATACAAAGTATAATATTTATTATGATGATTATATTTTTAGTTCCTGGAATTGTGTATGGAATTGTCGATAAATCGATTAAAAAAGATAGTGACTTAATTGATATGATGACAGATTCTATAAAAATGATGGCAGAGTTTATTGTCCTTATATTTTTTGCAGCACAATTCGTCGCACTATTTGATTATTCGAATATCGGAATGTGGATTTCTGTAGAAAGCGCCAATATTTTAAAATCATTATCGATTAGTGGACCTGTGGCTTTAGTGCTTCTTATTATAATTACAGCAATCGTTAATATTTTTATAGCTGCGGACTCTGCGAAATGGTCGATGATGGCACCGATATTTGTTCCGATGTTTATGCAGTTAGATATTCCACCGGAAGTAACGCAAGTTGCATATAGAATCGGGGACTCATCGACAAATATTATCTCACCACTCATGCCGTTTTTCCCATATATCGTATCTGTTGCAGCACGTTACGGAAAGAGTAACGGTATTGGAACAGTCATCTCAATTATGCTACCGTATTCGTTAATCTTTTTAATCGGTTGGACGATTTTATTTATCGCTTGGCTATTACTTGGAATACCAATTGGACCAGGAACAAATGGTCTATAGATTAGTTAAATTGTAGATGAAAATCTAAAATCATTAACGATTCGACTAAACAAGAGAATCGTCAATGAAATTCATTTTTTGTTGACAGTGATTAGAGTATTGTCAACGAAATTCTCAATTTCACTTATCTCGTTGACAATTCGAAGTATATCGTCAATATCTCAAATAAGTCGTATACGATACTTCATTTTGTGTACATGAAACGAAATTTTCGTAGACAATACATCATATCGTCAATGAGAAACTAACTTTTTAACACAATCTACTAAATTGTAGATGAAAAAATCCCTCTATTTTAAAATAGAGGGATTTTATATTATTCAGCGTCTTTTTGAATTTCTAATGGTTGCATCATTTTATCAATTTGTTCTTTGATATCTTTGTTTTTGAATTTAACATTATATTCATCGAGTAATTCTTTGTAGAAGTCCATAATTTTGTTTGGATCTTCTTGAATTTTTTGATTGATTATTTGAGATTTTGCATCTGCAATTTCATTCTCTGACATATCTTCTTTATTCGTATCTAATCGTTTAATGATATGATAACCGAAGTCTGATTTTACGACGTCTGAAACTTCGCCTGGCTCTAATTCAAATAATGCTTCTTCGAACTCTGGTACCATTTGACCTTTTGTCACTAGACCTAATTTACCACCGTTCATTGCACTTCCAGTGTCGTCTGATTTTTCTTTAGCGATTTCGTCGAAGTCGCCGCCATCTTTAACTTCTTTTAAGATATCTTCTGCTTCTTTTTTCGCTTCTTTGTCAGATTTTTGGTCTTTATCGTCTTCTTTGTCTTCGCCTTCTTCGTCAACTTTTACTAAAATATGTTGAGCATTGTAAGAATCTTTAAGTGCATCGTCATCAGAAATTTCTAACTTATCTGCGAAAAATTTATTGTGTAGTACGTTAGCGATTTTACTTTGTTTATATCCTTCAACTGTTAAGCCTGGTTGACTTTGTGCGAGTACTTGAGAAAATTGTTCTTCGCCACCATACTCTTCAATTTCTTTATCGATATCTTCTTTTAGCTGATCAATATCGACTTCGTCTTTATATTTATCTTCAATGATTTTATTTAAAGTAATTTCAAACGTTTGTGAAGCAACTTCTTCGCTACCAATTGAGTTTAAAATATCATCAACAGTTACGTCACCTGCATCACTCGTTGCGAGTGTGTCTTCATATTTAATATCATCTTTTTCTTCTTTTGCTTCATCTTTATTTTCGTCATCATTTGCACATGCTGATAAAACAAGTGCTGCTGATAATGAAGCAGTCGTTATAAATTTCTTCATTTCAAAACTCCTTTAATAATTTTCACAATTTTAAATATAACATAACAAAAGCGGTGATGCATGGAATTCATCACCGCTTCATTATTATTTCTTTTCTGGCTTATCAAATGCGTGTTGAATATCTTCAACACTATTTTGTACAGCTGTAATATCGTCTTTTAAATTGTTTACGTTCGGATCGATATCTGTTTTAAAGTTATCGACAAGTACTTTTACTTCATCTGTTAAATCGTTAATATTAGAAGTTTCATGTTTTGCACGTAATACAGATTCTTTAATATTGTTAATTTCTTCTTTTACTTGGTTTGTTGAAGATTTTATTGTTCCTGAATTCTCTTTTAAAGAATTCGTCAGTGCTTTACCTGACTGTGGGGCATTTATAACTGATAAAGATGCACCGCCGACAACACCGACAGTAAAACCGATTAAAAAGTTTCTAACTCCCATTATATTTCACTTCCTTATATATCTTATATGATGTTTACCCAAAAATATTTGACTTTATGCATTCAGTTTAGACTTAATTTCAGCTGCAAGTGTTTGACGTTCTTCTTTTGAAAACTCAGTGTCGACCCATTTGTATCCAAATCCGTCGTGTTCATCATTATATCTTGGTAATATGTGAAAATGAATGTGGAATACAGACTGTCCAGCAAATTCACCATTATTTTGAACGACGTTTAACCCTGCAGGTTTAAACGCGTCACGAACTGCAGTTGCGACGTCACGCACGATTTTCAAGTAATCATTTGCTGTTTCATCGTCTAAGTCGAAGATGTTTTCGATACGTTTTTTCGGTACGACGAGCGTATGACCTTTGACGACAGGAAACGCATCTAAAAATGCAATGAAATTTTCATCTTCATAAATAATATCCGCTTCAATATCGCGGTCAATAATCATTTCAAATACAGTTTTGTTGTTACTCATTTGTATAACCTCCATAATAACTTATGATATAGTTTACTTATAATTATTATATACTATATAAACGAATAATAAATTGAAAGCGAGTTTCAATATGAATATTTTAGAATTAGAACACGTGACAGGTGGGTACGGTAGAACACCGATTATTCACGACATATCATTTTCATTACAATCAAACGAAATTGTCGGCTTAATAGGGCTTAATGGTGCTGGTAAAAGTACGACAATTAAACATATATTAGGACTTTTATCTCCTCATAGTGGAGATATTAAAGTGCTCGGTAAAAATATACAAGATGAAAATATGAGAAAGCATTTAACATACATTCCTGAAACACCGATTCTTTACGAAGAATTGACGTTAAGAGAACACATTCATATGACAGCGATGGCATACGGTTTGACTGAAGATGAGGCGATGACCCGTGCAGAACCGCTACTTAAGTTATTTAGATTAGAAACTGAACTCGACAAATTCCCGACGCATTTTTCTAAAGGGATGAAGCAAAAAGTTATGCTGATATGTGCGTTTGTCGTTGAGCCTGAATTATTCATTATCGACGAGCCGTTTTTAGGACTAGATCCTCTCGGAATAGAAGGCCTTATTGACCTAATGGTTTCTATGAGAGATAAAGGAAAGTCGATTTTAATGAGTACTCATATATTATCGACTGCTGAAAGATATTGTGACCGTTATATTATTATTCATCACGGAGAAAAAATTGCAGACGGCACAATTGAAGAGTTAAGAGAACAAACAGGTGTCGACGGTACTCTAGATGATATCTACTTACATTTAACAGGTGACAACGATGTGGACTGATTTATTTAAAACACGGATGGATAAAGACATATCTAAACGTGCATATTATATGAAATTTATTTTTAATAGTCACTTTCTAATCTTTTTAACAATCGCGCTTGGTGCGTTTTTCTATTCATTATTTGGACTTCGAGAAACGCTCGTTGGTAATATATATGTCGATATGTTAGTTGCGGTACTTATTGCATTCTCAATTACACCGACGTATAGAAGTTTATTAAAAGAAGCAGACAGTATATTTTTAACGCCAGTAGAAGAAGAACTCAGTGGTTATTTTAAACAAGCAGAGCGCTATTCTTTAATATTAAGTTATACGTTCCCAGTAGTAATGATGTTTTTGACATTTATGCTCGTTTTAATTAACCATTCTTCAGAAGAGATGGCAGTATTTTTTATCGGTGTACTTGTTGCGGTATATATGACATTTAAAATTAAATTAGCATCAATTCATACATTAGTGAATACGCAAAATCTTATGTATTGTTTAGTTGTTTTAAATGCGGTGTTGTTTTTCTTATCATTAATTAAGATTTATTTTGTGATTTTAATACCTGTCGTGTTATTTATCATTTTAACGATTTTAAATAAAAAACGTATATTAAGAGTGAACTGGACAGGATTAATTGAATATGAGGCGCATGAAATTAACCGGTTTAACACGATTATTTCAATGTTTACGAATGTAAAATCTTCAGAGAAGAAATTTAAGCGTCGCCAATATTTAGACTTTTTAATGAAGAAACATAATATCAAAAACTTTAATGAAAAATATATGTATGACTATATGTTCCATAGAAGTTTTCTAAGAGATCATGATTTACCGATGATTATATTAAGACTGATCTTATTATTTGGGATATTTATCATTTGGATGTCGAATATATATGTCACGATTATTTTCTCGTTATTCGTCTTATATATTATTATTCTGCAACTCACTCAAATATACTCTGCACAAGCTTATTTACTTTGGCCAAAAATTTGGCCGGTGAGTAGAAAAAATATTCAAGTATCGTATATTAGATATTCGCATAGGTTAGTGTTTATCTTGTCGTTAATATTTGCCCTATTATTTATGACGCTTCATAAAGAACTGTTTTACATTGCGATTATATTCCCGATATTTGGATATATTTTAAATACAGTATTTTCTAAAAATGTATATAAAAAAGAAAACGCATTGAGTGACTAAACTCAATGCGTTTTTCTATTAAAACTCATCTTCATCTTGTTCCATTTCTTTAATGGGAAAGAACACTTGTGAAGTTGCGAAGTCTTGGAACATACTTTCTTCATTTTGGAATTTTTTAAGTGATTCTTGAGATAAGTATTTACTGAAAGTATCAGTCTTTTTGAAGTCATGATATGCACTAACTTCAACAAAACTGATTAATACTAAATAACTTTCTTGATCGACTTTACTACCAATTCGGTAAGATTTTACACCGCGAACGTTGTCTAATTCTCTTTGGAAGTCTCCGAGGTGTGAAATAATTGTCGATTTACCTAAACCATATGCAGGAATGTGAACGACAAATGTCGGATAATTTTCATCTAATTCGCCGTTACTATTTAACACTTCATAAGAATTGTCTGTTTCAAAGACAGATGTGTCGTCGTCATCTTCGTAATAAAGTAGAGCAGTATTCGCATTTGCTTGTAAATAACTATTTGGATATTTGTCTTTAACATCTTGTAAATACCCAATAGTTCCATTTGTTTTGTGAATATACATAGTTTGTACCCCTCATTCTTTCTCTATCATTAATCTTATATTAATGTATTTAGCCCTAAATGAAAAGATGTTAAACATTTGTCACATTCAAATATGACAATTCATTCACAATTAAAGAAATTGAGAATTACCGTGATACAATACTAACGATAAGGAAGTAATTAGGGGGAAATTCATTGTTTAATGATACGATTTTAAGAGCAGCTCGAGGAGAAAAAACAGATTATACACCGGTTTGGTTTATGCGCCAAGTGGGTCGTTCGCAGCCAGAATACAATAAAGTTAAAGAACAGTATGGTGGTTTAATTGAAATCACTAAACATCCGGAAGTGACAGCATACTTAACAGCAACACCTGTTGAAAACTACAATGTTGATGCTGCCATTCTTTATAAAGATATTATTACACCACTGGCACCGATTGGTATTGATGTGGATATTGTTAAAGGCGTCGGCCCGGTGATTGATAATCCAATTCGTCGTATTGAAGATGTCGAAGCACTTGGGGAACTTGATCCACATAAAGATTTAAACTATACAGTTAAAGCAATCGATATTTTAGTCAACGAAAAACTAAATGTACCACTCATCGGATTTTGCGGTGCACCATTTACAGTCGCAAGTTACATGATTGAAGGTGGACCGACGAGAAAATATCATAAAACAAAAGCATTAATGTATAACGATGAAAAAACATGGTTTGCATTAATGGAAAAGTTAACAGATATGAGTATCATTTATTTAAAAGCACAAGTAGACGCGGGAGCGAAAATGATACAAATTTTCGACTCATGGGCAGGTGCTTTAAATAAGGAAGACTATGAGTACTACTTAGGAAACGCAATGCGCCGTTTAATTAGTGAAACGAAAAAATTAGGTGTACCAGTTACAATTTTTGGGATTGGTGCGAGCCGCTTACTTAAAGAGTGGGATACGTTAGGTAGTGACGTTATTGGTCTAGACTGGAGAACGTCAATTCAAGAAGCTAGAGATATGGGTATTAAAAAGTCGCTTCAAGGTAACTTAGACCCAGCAATTTTACTTGCAGAATGGGATGTTATTGAAAAATACGCCACTCAAATTTTAGATCAAGGTCAAAATAACGGACATATCTTTAACTTAGGACATGGAGTATTCCCACAAGTAAACCCAGATACGTTAAAGAGACTTACAGAATTTGTTCACAATTATTCGAAAGGATTGTAATTAATTATGACTAAAAAAGCATTACTCGTTATGGCTTATGGAACGCCGTATAAAGAATCAGATATTGAACCGTATTACACACATATTCGACACGGACGCAAACCTTCAGAAGAAGCGCTAGAAGATTTAAAAATGCGTTATAAAGCAATTGGTGGTGTATCACCTTTAAAAGATACAACAAAACGTCAAGCGACTGCATTAGTTGAAGAAATGAACAAACGTAGTGACGATGAGTATGAGTTATTTATCGGATTAAAACATATTACACCGTTTATTGAAGAAGCAGTTGAAGATATTAATAAAGCAGGCATTAAAGAAATTGAAACAATCGTACTTGCACCGCACTATTCAGCGTTTTCAGTAGATACGTACAACAAACGTGCAAAAGAAGAAGCTGAAAAATACGGTATCTCAGTCAAGTCTGTGGATGATTTTTATCGTCAAAAACCATTTATTGACTACTGGGTAGAACAAGTAGAAGAAACAATGAAAACTATTCCTGAAGACGAGCACGATAAAACAGCGATTATCGTCAGTGCACACAGCTTACCTGAAAAAATGATCGTCGAGAATAATGATCCATATCCAAAACAAATAGAAGAGACGATGGAACTGATTCGTGAGCGTGCGAATTACGGTCATTACTTTACAGGTTGGCAGTCAGAAGGTAATACACCAGATCCTTGGTTAGGTCCAGACGTTCAAGATTTAACTCAAGACTTATACGATGAACATCAATTTAAACACTTCGTTTACTTACCACTAGGTTTTGTATGTGAACACTTAGAAGTGTTATACGATAACGACTATGAATGTAAAGTCGTTACAGATCGTAACAACGCAGTGTACCATCGTCCACCAATGCCAAACACAGATTCTAGATTTATCGATGCGATGGCAAACGAAATAGAAAAACTATAGTGAAAGGCTGAGTTATGTGAAAAAAGTATGTATTGTCGGCGGTGGAATTACTGGACTTTCCGCTGCTTACTACTTAACAAAAGAAGGAGTTCCAGTTGATTTATATGAAGCGAGTGAGCGCCTCGGTGGGAAAGTAAAGACATATAGAAAAAATGGCTTTGTTATTGAACAAGGTGCAGAGTCTTACATTAGTCGTAAACCTGAATTGACAGACCTTGCGATTGAAATTGGTATGGAAGAAGACCTCGTCAGAAATTTAACTGGACAATCATTCATATACTCAAACGGTTCACTTAGTCCTGTGCCTAAAAATACGATTTTAGGAGTTCCGACAACAAAAGAAGCAATTGAAGAGACAGAGCTATTATCAAGAAAAGGAAAGACACGTGCATTACTCGACTATCAAATTCCAGTTGTTGAAATGCATGGTGATATTTCTGCGGGAGATTTCTTCAAAAAACGTCTCGGTGAGGAAGTCGCGACAAATATGATTGAACCGCTTCTTGGCGGTGTATATAGTACTGCGCTTGATGAGATGAGTTTAATGTCGACGTATCCATTCTTTAAAGAAGAAGAAGAAAGATATGGTAGTCTCATTAAAGGAATGTACGAACGTAAAAATCGTACAAAAGATAACCAAAGTGCTAAAGCAACAACTGAAGGTAAAAAGCAAGGTATGTTCTTCCAATTTAAAAATGGGCTTGAGTCCTTTATCGACCGCCTAAAAGAAGTTGTTGAGTCACAAGGTGGTAATATTTACTTAAATACTCCAGTAGAAAAAATCGATAAATTAACAAATAGTTATATAGTGTCAGTTGATAGTAGTAAAAAAGAGTATAGTGATGTTATCGTTGCTACGATGCACTTTTCTTATAAAGATTTAATCGACGAACCGATGTTAGAGTACTTTAACCATATGAAAGCGACGACAGTTGCGAATGTTGTCCTATGTTTTGATGAGTCTCAAGTTAAAAATGACTTAGACGGTACAGGGTTTGTAATTAATCGCCAAGAAGATGATATGGCAATGACCGCTTGTACGTGGACAAACAAAAAATGGGCGCATTCTACCCCAAAAGGAAAAGCGTTACTCCGTGCATATATTGGTAAACCGAATCATGAAAAGTTAAATCATTTGATTAAAAACGGCGCAGATGAAGAAATTTTAGACGCTGTCAAACGTGATTTAAATAAAATTATGAATATTGAAGGAGAACCAGAATTTCATATTATTACACGAATGCCAGACGCAGCACCAAACTATTTAGTTGGTCATAAAGAAATGATCGATAAAATACATGCTTATTTTAAAGAGAATTATCCAGGGCTATATTTAATCGGTGCACCGCATTATGCAGTTGGATTACCAGATTGTGTAAAAACTGCGAAAGATACTGCACATGAAATAATCAGTTAAATGTTTAAATCAGGCTTACTTGTTATAATAACAGTAAGTCTGATTTTTTTATGGAGGAAAACAATGAAATTTATATCGAATAATAATATTTATGATCCAATGATTAACTTAGCAATGGAAGAGTACGTTTTAAGAGAGATTCCAACAGATGATTCTTATTTCTTATTTTACGTTAACCAACCGTCAATTATCATTGGTAAAAACCAAAATACAGTTGAAGAGATTAACGAGAAATATACGCGAGAAAACGGTATTAAAGTTGTTCGTAGAGTGAGTGGTGGCGGAGCAGTATACCACGATGAAAATAACTTAAACTTTAGCTTTGTGACTGAAGATGATGGCAATAGTTTCCATAACTTTAAAAAGTTCACGCAACCGATTGTCGATGTATTAAACGATTTAGGTGTACCTGCTGAACTTGCTGGTAGAAACGACATAGAAGTAAATGGTAAAAAGATTTCAGGGAACGCAATGGTTTCTATTAAAGGAAGAATGTTTAGTCACGGCACAATTATGTTAGGTAGTGACTTAGAAGCGGTGCAAAATTCACTAAAAGTAAATCCTAAAAAGATTGAATCTAAAGGGATTAAATCAGTGAGAAGCCGAGTAGGTAATGTGAATGAATTTTTAGATGAACCACTCGATATTGACCGATTTAAGAGACTTATTCTAGAAAAAATCTTCGGCAGTCAAGAAGAAATTGAAGAGTATAAGCTAAACGACGAAGATTGGGAAAAAATTATGAAATTATCTAAAGAAAAGTATCAAACAGATGAATGGAATTTTGGTAGAAATCCGCATTATAACTTTGAAGCAAACCATAAGTTTGATGCTGGACTATTAGACGTTCGTTTAGAAGTACAAAAAGGAATAATTGAACACGCAGCAATTTTCGGAGATTTCTTTGGAATTGGAGAAATTAGCGATATTGAAGAGAAATTAATTGGTGTGAGACACAATTATAATGCGATAGATGAAGCCCTTGAAGATATTGACATTCCGCACTATTTAGGACGTATAACTAGAGAAGAATTTTTAGAATTAATTGTATAAAATGTTGCGAAAAACGAAATAATCTGTTTATAGTATTAGATATAGAGTAGTTATACACTAAATCTAAAATTATGAGGGATTATATGGACAAACCGAATATAAAACGTGAATCGTTTGATAGTACGATGTCGAAAAGATTTGTATGGGCAATTGCCTACGGATCTTCTATCGGGTGGGGTGCATTTATATTACCCGGAGACTGGTTAAAGTCTTCAGGAACATTAGGTGCAGTTCTCGGAATTATTCTCGGTGGATTATTAATGTTAATCATTGCAGTTGGATACGGGGCACTAACAGCAAAGTTCCCGGTATCTGGTGGAGAGTTTGCATTTACGTATGTAGGATTTGGAAAGTATTTTAGTTTTATATCATCTTGGTTTTTAATTTTTGGTTATATATGTGTCGTTGCAGTTAACGCGAGTGCGTTTAGTTTACTGTTTAAATTTATACTTCCAGACTTTTTAGAAGTCGGATACTTATATTCAATCGCAGGTTGGGACGTATACATTACAGAAGTTATTTTATCGACACTTATACTAGTCATATTTGCGATTATTAGTTTTAAAGGGTCAGGATTATCTGGTAAATTACAGTTTTACTTCTGCCTATTTATGGCAATCGTTGTGGCAGGTTTATTTACTTTATCATTCACGCCGTCAACATTTAGCTTTGACAATGCGGTGCCATTATTTAATGAAGACGTTGGGATATTAAAATCAATTATCGTTATCGTTGCGATTGCGCCGTGGATGTATGTAGGTTTTGATAATATTCCACAAGCGGCAGAAGAATTTAACTTTGATGCAAGTCAAACGTTTAAACTAATTGTATTTGGAATTGTTGCAAGTATTATTACTTATGTGATGATGATCTTACTGACATCGTGGACGTTCCCGTATACTGACATGCTTGAAAAATCAGAGTTATGGTTAACTGGAGACGTTATTCAGTCTGCATTTGGTAAGTTAGGATTATTCGTTTTAGCATTGTCGATTTCTTTTGGAGTATTTACAGGGTTAAACGGATTTTATTTATCATCTTCACGACTAATCTTTGCATTAGGTCGCGCAAAATTTATACCGGAAGCCTTTTCAAAACTGCATAGAAAAACAAATACACCACTAAACGCAATTCTATTCGTCATGGTTGTATGCCTTACGGCCCCTTGGTTAGGGCGTACAGCGCTCAGCTGGATTGTAGACATGTCATCAGTAGGCGTATCAATTGCATTTTTAGCAACGAGCTTAGTGACAGTCAAATTCTTTAGCGATAAACGACACAAGAGTACACTATATACGGTGTTTGGAGTTATAGGAGCAATCATCTCAGTAGTATTCTTAGGACTACTACTCATCCCAGGATCTCCAGCATCACTCACATTACCGTCGTATATTGCATTAGGAATTTGGACAATTATTGGATTAATATTCTTTATGTTCCAATTCAATAAACTAAAAAGCTTAAAACGAGAAGAACTCGATCATCTGATTTTAGACATGACACAAGAAGAAATACATTCGAAAGATATTTAGTAGTTAGTGAAAGATAAGATAGAATTAGAAAAAGTCACTATTTTATTTCAAATTAAAAAAGCTGAGTGAGGTTAATCTTATAATCTCATTCAGCTTTTTCATTTGAGTGCATATTTAATTTTAATTTTTAACATCATTTAATAACTCCATATAGTGATTAAACATTTCTTCATTTTTATTAACAAGTGATTCTTCAATTTTTTCTAAAAAACGAGCTTCATTAAATGTTCTAAGCGACTCTTCAATAATTAAATCTGCAGAGAGATCATCAGACGCTTGTAAAAATGCACGACGCATTGCGAGAATTTCTACTGACTTACTTTCCATTAGTAACGCCTCCTATCTATTGATAGATTCAATTATATGTTGAGAATTGTCATAAGTCAATACAATATTTGAAATTGTCTGAAAATAATACTTTACATTAAAGATAAAATATAGATGGGGTTGATTAAAAATAAAAACACAAAGAGAGATTTAAACTCTCTTTGTGTCAGATAAAATCATTTGAGCGGGCCAGCAGATTTAACTTTGACATGTGTTGCACCGCCTGGTAAATAAGCAAGAGGAATTTCATCAAATGTTATTACCTCGGTTTTTTCTCTTACGGCACCGGCTTCTACTGCATCATCTATTGCAAGCTTTTTAAGTTCCCCAATCACTGATTCACGAGTATCTACACTAATATTTACTACCTTTTCAACCTCGCCACTAACATCAGATATAGCAGATCCTATAGCATTTGCAACTGATCCACTCTTTGGATTAGCAACTGTACTTGCACCTTGGATTGTGCTATTTTCTTTAATTAATGCACTACCCCCACCAACTAATACAACTGGCACATCATCTTTAGAAGTTTTCATTTTTTCTACAGCAACCTCTATCATCTTTATCATTTCTTGATAAACTGCATCAACAAAACTTGAATCTAAATGTGATATTTTATCTTTGTCTCCAAGATTTAGAAAACCTTTAGCAACTGCAATATCAGTTGTAGTTAAAGTGTCACCACCAAATATAAGTGCTTTTTTTGGAAGTTGATATCCTACACTTTCTGGTCCAATTTTAATTGAATTAATATCTCCTTTTACAATTGTACCGCCACCTAGAGCAATGGAGTAGATATCTGGCATTCTAAAGTTTGTTTGAACACCACTTAATTCTACGGAAATGGATGATTCTCTAGGGAATCCACGCTGAAGCACACCAATATCTGTTGTTGTACCACCAATGTCAACTATTATTGCATCTTCGAATTCAGATAAATAGCTCGCACCACGTAAGCTATTAGTTGGACCACATGCAACAGTTAATATAGGATATTTTAACGTATATTCCTTACTCATGAGAGTACCGTCGTTTTGACAAAAATATGGAGTAGCTGGAATACCATGCTTTCTTAAAGCTTTTTCAAATCCGTTAATAGTTTTTTCTGCTACTGTTTGAATCGCAGAATTAAGTACAGTTGCATTTTCTCTTTCAAGTAATCCTAAACTACCAATTTCAGAGGAAAGAGAAATTGGAATTTCTTTACCAACTAGTGGGCGTAATATTTTTGCAGCCTCAATTTCATGAATATTATTAACTGGTGAAAATATTGAAGTTATAGATATAGAATCAACTTTTCCAGTTATTTCTTTTGCAATTTCTTTCAATTTCTCGACATCTAGATCACTTATTAATTCTCCATTAAATTCATGACCTCCAGCAACCTGGTACACATAAGTACCTAATTTTTCCTTTAAATCATTTGGAACATCATAAAGTGGTTCAATAGCTGCTCCAGCAGGTAAGCCTATTCGTATAGTAGCAACCTTATCTAAACCTTTTCGAGTAACTATAGCATTTGTACACTGAGTTGTTCCTAGCATTGCATGTTTAATCTTATTCTTGTCTATAGTGATATCTTTAAGAAGTTTCTCTATTACATTATTAATGCCTGTTTCAATATCATCTGTAGTAGGGGACTTGAAAGAGGATAATACATTTAAATCTTCATCTAAAATTGCCCCATCAGTATTAGTGCCTCCTACATCAATTCCTAATTTATACATTTTCATTACCCCCATTTAAAGATTCAATTGTTTTATAATCTAAATCATAGCCAAAATATCTAGGTCCAACCGTATCTATAGCTTTTTGAGTTCTCCACTTTGCATCAGCTGGCATGCCTAATATTACAATTCTCATTCCAAATTGAAGACCTTCTGTTGTGATCGGCATACCTGTTTCTTTATCGAGCACGGTTATTAAATCAGGGGTAATTGCTTTAGGTAAATCATTAACGTAGCAAATTAAATTTTCGTTTTGAAATTCTACTGAAGCGCTTTGGTTATTAAATTCATCAATACCTTCAAAGTTTGCTTTACCTTTAACAAAACCACCATCTGTAGCTCTATTAATATCAATAATTTTACCTGAAAATAATACATAGCCATTTAATTTATTTTTCAATGATTCAATTACATTAGAATCTGAAAGTAAAATATTTCCTATTTCTTCTTCAAGTGTTAATGTATCGTGAATAGCACTTTCTTTAACATTTTTACCAGTCATAGGGTAGATGGCATCTAGTACAGAGCCTCCAGATACCATTGTTACTGAACGAGCAATTTTCTCCGCGTAGACTCCATCGATTGCGTTGACTAATGTTGCATTTTTCTTCTCATCTGTTAACACCATTGGTGATGCATTAATACCATCTAAAAAGAAAGTTACCATTTGTAATTCTGGAAATGCACGTCCCATACCATCTGAATCAACAATAGGTAAACCTAATGTAGCTGCTAAGGCTATCGGAATCAATGAGTTTACACCGCCAGCTTCTATAGGCATTGTTGCAGTGATCTTCTTACCTAAGTTTTTTTCTAGTTCTTTAAATGCTGCAATTGCTTCATCACCAGAAGGTATTTTCTCAACCATTACAGATGGAGCTCCCATCATCGCTGAAGGTACCACTAAATCATCGTCATCTAATTCGTTATAACTAATTAATTTTACTGGACCATATTTTTCAATTGCTTGTTTTGCCATAAGTTTACCTATGTAAGGATCACCGCCGCCACCTGTACCAAGTAAAGCAGCACCAAGTGCCATTTTCTCTATTTCTTCTAAGCCGATCATTCTCATAATTTTTATCTTCCTTTCACATCTATGTTAAATTTACTTACAATAAGTTGAAGTATTAATCCGATTAAATAAGCATCTAAAGCTGGAATTGTTGTTAATTTGAATATATCAAAACCTACTGGAGCAGGTGATGTGGATAACGCCACTAAAACGGCAACTAACCAGATAATAATGCTATAATAATTAAATTTAATAATATGAGGTATATAACTATAGTGATATTTTGAATGTCTCATAAAAAAATCAGCTACATATATACCACCGACTGGAGGTATCATAATACTAAGTACATTTAAGAATGTAATAAAGTTTTCGTATATACCTGTTATAGCGAATAAAGTACCGACTATACCTGCAAAAATAGTAATTATATATTTAGGAATATTTTTAAATACAACAGAGAAAGCTAGTGATGATGAGTAAAGGTTAGTATTATTTGTTGTCCATTGAGCTAAGATTAATACGAGCATACCCCCTGTTCCCCATCCGATACTTATCATAATTTGTACTACATCGGTTTGTGATGTCGCTTTTGCTAAAAATACAGCGAGAACAAGAACGATTAAATATCCTAAAAAATAACTAAGTAATGAAGCGATTAATGTATCAGATGATGATTTTGAGTATCTAGAAAAGTCAGGTGCTATTATTATTCCAATAGCTAGTGATCCTATAATGATGGAAATACCTGATCCAAATGAAATTGTTTCTCCAGTAATTGGTGCATTAATTAATTCAGTTAAGTTATAATTTTTTAGTACGATGAATGCTGAACCAATAAGTAAGAAAGCAAGTAATGGAACGGCAAAAAGACTTAGTTTTTCAAGTGCCTTATAACCAATCATTGATGTTACTGTCATTAAGATGCCACCAAGTATTACCAACCAAACCTTGTTAATCTCAATACCAAAAACGGAATTTATTACTGCATAAAGACTAGAACCAAATAAATCAAGCTGTACTCCAAACCAACCAAAAAGAGAAATAGCAATGACTAAAGAAACAAGAAATGATCCATATCTACCTAGCGCAAATGTTGACACCATAGCAGTAGATAATCCTGTTCTATCACCTACAAACCCAGAAAATGCATTTAATAGAGACAGTATGAATGCACCAATTCCAGCTGAAATTATTGCTTGTTCTAGACTCATTCCACTGCCAAGTGCTCCTCCTAATGCAGTCGCAGATAATGCAATAATACCTGCAGTCCAAACTAATGAAAGCTTAACCCAACTTTGTCGCTTTTCTTGGGGAACAGGTTCGATTTCATAATCTTCAAGTAGGTTAGTTTTTTCTATTTCACTAACTTCCATAGTAAACACCTCATTTTTTTAATTTTTCAAATGAATATAAAAGTAAATTTTTAGCAAAATCCAAACGTTTTATCATATCTTCTGATGAATAAACAATATTTTCCCAAAACAATGCATTCGATAAAAGGACTACGTATTCAAGAAGTAATTTATTCTTTTCTTTATTATTCCCTTCGATTGACATTTTTTGTTCAAATGAATTTTCCAGCCAATTCAAATATTTAAGTTGATATTTATTTATCTTCTCCTGAATTTCTGAATTATGGGAGTTTAATAATTGTAAATAAGCCATAGTATCAACTGGGTTATTTTCATGAAATTCCACTATGTTTTCTAGTAATAAATATAGAGAATCAAGGGTGCTGATATTTTCTTTAAATAAATTTGCTGAAATTAAAGAATCTAAATGCCGATTTAATATGACATCTACACATTCTAAAATTAATTCTTCCTTGTTTTTAAAAAAGTAATAAATACTCGCTGATTTGATCTCACTATCTAAAGCTATATTTTTCATAGTAGTACCATCAATGCCAAATTTTGAGATATTTTCAATGGTCACATTAATGATTTCATGTTTTTTACTCAAAAAAATCACCTACCTAACATTTGATAGGTATATTATCACGAATATTCAAACTTGTAAATATTTTCTGAAAATTTAAGTGATATATTTAAAATTAAATATCAATAAAATGACTATGATAAGTAAATTAACAATAAAGTTAAATTAAATTTAACAAAAATAAATAAATGTTGTATAATAATTTAACAAATAATGGAGGATGTAAAATATGAAGAGCTATTATACAATTAACAAAAACACAATGTACATTATTTCCGATAGTTACTTTAATACAAAAATGTCTGTTGCGAAAGAAATTACTGGTGAGGAATATGAAATTAATAAGTCTGTTAACAAGTTAATGGAGGAGAATTGTCTAAGGTTTTCTTCTAACTATATACATAGAAAAGCAATGACTAAAGATATGACAAATATTATTTCTAAACCACCAATTATGATTGATTTTTTCGGTAGTTATATTTATTTCCCTCTGTTTTCAGATCGTAATGCATATAATCTTTGGTTTAATATTCGACATATCAAAGATTATGAGAAAGAGGGTAGTTCGACAAAAGTTTATTTTTATAACGGAGAAGAATTTTTAGTGGAAGTGAGTTATTATCAGTTTGATCGACAATACTCGAACGCTATGAAGTTGTTTTATAAAATGAGTTTAAAGCGTGAAGCTTTTTATAGAGAATCTGAACTTAAAGAAAGATCGATGTATTCTCTGAAAGAAAGCTTAATGTTAGATGAATATAAACGACACGAATATTTTAAACATATGCAGCAATTTGATTTTAGTGTATATTAGATATTCTGACTTAAAATCCTTACGGATATTGAGTGATTCAATGACGTAAGGGTTTTTTATTTTGATGATAAGTAATTATTAACTCTTAACGTGACGCTCTATATATTGTGCTAAATAAAAGGTTTACAAAGAAATAAACACAATATGTTGTATTTTTATATAATTTAATTTTAAAATAAGGTATGATTTAATGACGATTAGTGTTAGAATTAATAAGCGAAACTTAAAGAAATGAGGTCGGAATTTTGATTACACAAATTAGAAAACGTAGTGGCGAAATTGTGAATTTCGATAAAGATAAGATTTCAATTGCGATGTCTAAGGCCAATAAGGCAACTGGCGAACCGGGTATGGCTGAGATGATTGATGATTTAACAAATCAAGTTGTTGAAATTTTAGAGAAAAGTGAAGATATTATTACTGTTGAGTATATTCAAGACGTTGTAGAAGATGTTTTACTGAAGAGTGATTATAAAGATACAGCAAGAGCATATATTATTTATAGAGATCGTCAAAAGCAAAAGAGAAAGCGCGACATTTTTGAAAGAAGGGCGGAAATGAAGCCGTTTGAATATCCTGATTTATATTCTTATGTGGATGCGATTCGACACTCTTACTGGATTCACACTGAATTTAACTATACATCAGATATTCAGGACTACATGCAAGGTGCCTTACCACACGAGAAAACTGCAGTGACACGTTCGATGCTTGCAATTTCTCAAGTTGAAGTTGCGGTTAAAACGTTCTGGGGTGACCTTTATCACCGTATGCCAAAATATGAAATTGGTGCGGTAGGTGCGAGTTTTAGTGAATCTGAAGTGCGTCACGCGGATGCATATAGTCACTTATTAGAAATTTTAGGGCTGAATGATGAATTTAGTAAAATTAAAGATATTCCTGCGTTAAAACAACGTGTCGATTACTTAACACGTATGGTTCAGTACGCAAGAAGTGAAGATGACAGAGAATATGTATTATCGATGATCTTATTCTCATTATTTACTGAACACGTATCGTTATTCAGTCAGTTCTTAATTATGATGTCATTTAACAAACATAGAAATATGTTTAAAGGACTATCAAACGTTATCGAAGCAACTTCTAAAGAGGAACAAATTCACGGTATGTTTGGTATCGATATTGTGAATACAATTCGTGAAGAACAACCTCAGTGGTTTGATGAGGAAATGGAAGAAGCGATTTATAGAGCATGTAAAGAAGCTTATGAATCTGAAGAAAAAGTAATCGACTGGATTTTAGGTGAAGGTGAACTTGAGTTTATGTCAAGTGATGTTGTAAAAGAGTTTGTTAAACAACGTTTAAACAACTCACTCGTATCAGTCGGTTACGAAAAATTATTTGATGTTGATGAAAAACTTGTTTCTGAGACAACATGGTTTGATGATGAAGTTATCGGTACAAAACTCACTGACTTCCTTCATAAACGTAGTGTAAACTACACGAAATTTAGTCAATCAGTAAGTGGAGATACGATTTTCTCTCCAAATTCTGATTTAGAAAGTAAATCTAAACAAGAAGTTAACCAAACAATTCGACTTAGAATGCTCGACATCAATAACATGAAGTAATGTATTAGGGGGATTTTAATTGGCTAAACAACCATTTTATTGGCTGAATGAAGATTCTCGCGTATTTTTAGAACGCGGGTATTTATCTGAAGGTGAAACACCAGAACAAAGAATTAGAAATATCGCAGACAAAGCAGAAGAGATTTTAAATATAGATGGATTCTCAGACAAATTTTACGACTATATGAGCCGAGGTTTTTACTCATTATCTAGTCCGGTATGGTCTAACTTCGGTAAAAAACGTGCACTATCAATTAGTTGCTTTGGATCATACATTGAAGACAACGTACCATCAATTATGGACACAGCAAGTGAAGTTGCGTTAATGAGTAAATACGGCGGTGGAACAAGTGGATACTTCGGTGCCATTCGCCCAAGAGGTTCGGAAATTACAGATAACGGACATACAAGTGGTTCAGTTCACTTTATGAAATTATTCGAACAAGTGACAGATACAATTAGTCAGGGGTCTGTTCGTCGCGGACGCTTTAGTCCTTATTTACCAATTGAGCACGGTGATATCGATGAGTTTTTAGATATTGGTACAGAAGGTAACCCAATTCAAACGCTCACACACGGTGTATCTGTAACAGATCAGTGGTTAGAAGAAATGATTAAAGGTGACGAAGAAAAACGTGACACTTGGGCAAAATTATTATCTAGACGTGTTCAAATGGGTTATCCGTACATCTTCTTCCATGACAACGCAAATAATGACACAGTAGACGTATACAAAGACAAAGGCTTAACAATTAACAACTCTAACCTCTGTTCAGAAATTATGCTTCCAAATAAAGAAGATTGGTCATTTGTATGTAACTTATCATCAATGAATATTGAACGTTATGATGAGTGGAAAGAAACTGACGCAGTAGAAACAATGATTTACTTCTTAGACGCAGTCATGAGTGAATTTATCTCTGACTTAGAATCTATGAGAGATTCTGAAGATGAAGAACTACGTGCAGCATTTAAACATATGAAACGCGCGTATAAATTCGCAGTCGAAAACCGTGCATTAGGTCTTGGTGTACTCGGTTGGCATTCATATTTACAAGCGAATATGATTCCATTTGAAAGTATTGAAGCGAATAAAATTAACTCACAGATTTTCTCATTCATGAGAAAACGTGCGTACAAAGCAAGTGAAGAGCTTGCTGAAAAATTCGGCGAGCCAGAAATGCTTAAAGGCTACGGTAGACGTAATGCAACATTACTTGCAGTTGCACCAACAACGTCAAGCTCATTCATCTTAGGACAAGTATCTAAATCAATTGAGCCATTCATGTCAAACTACTTCGTTGTAGATACAGCGAAAGTTAAAAAGACGATGATTAACCCATACCTTGAAGAGATATTAAAAGAAAAAGGTAAGCATACTGAAGAGATTATGAAATCCATTCGTGATAACGACGGATCCGTTCAGCACTTAGACTTTTTATCAGCAAAAGAAAAAGAAGTATTTAAAACATTTGGTGAATTAAACCAATATAACGTAATTGAACAAGCATCAACAAGACAACAATTCATCGACCAAGGACAATCATTAAATATCATGGTAAACCCAAGTCATATTACAGCGGAAGAATTAAACGAACTGCACTTATTCGCTTGGGCGAACGGTATTAAATCACTGTACTATCAACACGGTACAAACGCTGCACAACAATTTAACTTAAGTAAAATTTGTATTAACTGTGAAGCGTAATATAATAAAGCACCTCCTAACTTTAGTTAAGAGGTGCGTTTTTTGTATTTAATTAACAAAAATATTTGGGCTTTGTTAGATATCTCGGTTTATTTAACAGAATTATAGGCGTCTGGTAGTTTTTTGTTAAGTATATGATTTTATTTAACATAATCATGATTAGCAGCGAGGTTTTTGTTAAATAACTAGATATATTTAACATATTTTGGATGCGGATCGTAATTATTTGTAAATAAGAGGATAAAAAGCAGGTTATATATTTAAAATTGAGTAAGAAAATAAAAAGAGCCATCGTATACTTTGTAATAATTAGTTATTAAGTAAAAATTACTAGGTAATACGGTGACTCTTTTTAAATTTATTGCACATATAAAGCATTTATACTAAAAGAAAAAAGAAATATTTATGGTGGCAGTTTGGTGGCAAAAAATAAATTTAGAAATATTAATTGCATTATAAAACCTATAAGAAAGCCATTTAGTTACTGATACTTTTAAAAAACGGGTAGAAAGGGATTTGAACCCTTGAAACGGGGTTGCCGTTTACACGCGTTCCAGGCGTGCGCCTTCAGCCACTCGGCCACCTACCCAAAATTAATATTAAATATAAAAATAAGGTTGTTCTTATGAACAACCTTTTTAATGACCCCTACGGGACTCGAACCCGTGTTACCGCCGTGAAAGGGCGGTGTCTTAACCGCTTGACCAAGGGGCCAAAGCTCCGCAGGTAAGATTCGAACTTACGACCGATCGGTTAACAGCCGATAGCTCTACCACTGAGCTACTGCGGAATAATAATGGAGCGGGTGAGGAGAATCGAACTCCCGACATCAGATTGGAAGTCTGAGGTTTTACCACTAAACTACACCCGCAAAGAGAAGGGCGACTGATGGGAATCGAACCCACGAATGCCGGAGCCACAATCCGGTGCGTTAACCACTTCGCCACAATCGCCATAATGGTGGTTCTGGACGGAATCGAACCGCCGACACTCTGATCTTCAGTCAGATGCTCTACCAACTGAGCTACAGAACCTAGTTTATACTATTATATATTTAATGGCGGTCCCGACGGGAATCGAACCCGCGATCTCCTGCGTGACAGGCAGGCATGTTAACCGCTACACCACGGGACCCATTAAAAAATTGCGGGAAGTGGATTTGAACCACTGACCTCCGGGTTATGAGCCCGACGAGCTACCAACTGCTCCATCCCGCGTTAATGTAAATTTTTAACGTCTGAATAATATATTACACAAAAGAATAAATAATTTCAAGAGGTTTTTATCAAATTTTTAAAATAAAATGTATAATCATCTGTTATCTTGTATAATTGTGATTGAGAATTTACTAAGGATGATTTATATGAAGAAAAATTTTAATATGAACGACTTTTATAAACCAGGAAAAGATCCATTTAAAAAGTTTAGAAAAATGGGGTTACCTGGATTATTAATTACTTTTGTAATTTTACTAATTATATACTTTACATATGAAGAGCCTAAAATAGTTGAAAACGGAGTAGACATCAACGATGTCGAAAGTCTTGTAAAGTATGAAGTAACAGTTGACTATCATATAGATGGAGATACGACGCGCTTTTACTTTAATGATGAGAGTTACTCATTTAGATATTTACTGATTGATACACCAGAAATCGGCAGAAAAAATGGTGAGAAAGATGAGCCATTTGCACGTGAAGCATTACATAGAGTAGAGGAATTATTAGATAACGCTGAGCATGTATATGTCATGTTCGATCAATCACCAACCGATAAGTATGATAGATATTTAGTTTATGTTTTTGCAGATGACACTATGGTAAACGAACAACTCGTTAAAGAAGGTTTAGCAGAAGTAAAGTATGTGTATGAGCCGAATACTACTTATGAAAACAAGATGAAACAAGCTGAAAATGAAGCAAAAAATAAAAAGGCGGGTATGTGGAATAATAATTAAGTTGATAAAATTCTAAATATGTCTAAATTATGAACGCTCTAATTGAGAAAAACGAATAAATTTCTCAATTAGAGTTGTTTTATTTTTAAAAGGGTGCTAATATAAAATTATGAAATGAACAAATCGCCCCCCGATTACATTTTCATTTCGAAGTTGTTCGCTAAACTAATAAATTTTTAAGCAATGTAGTCTTTTACATTGCTTTTTTAAATTTTACGTAAACTTTTTTTAAATTAGCATTGCTATTTCTTAAAATGTTGTTATAATAATACATGTTGGTTATTTAAATATTCCGCAGTAGCTCAGTGGTAGAGCTATCGGCTGTTAACCGATCGGTCGTAAGTTCGAATCTTACCTGCGGAGCCATTTTTATTAAGGGCACGTACTCAAGTGGCTGAAGAGGCGCCCCTGCTAAGGGTGTAGGTCGGTTCATTCCGGCGCGAGGGTTCGAATCTCTCCGTGCCCGCTCAAACACGAATATTAATTCGTTCTCTTAGAAAGACAGTTATCTTCATAACTGTCTTATTTTTTTGCCTTTTTTTAAATGCTACAATGTATTTAGTTGAACTAGATTTTTTAGAAAGGGGATATAGTTGTGTTTTATAACTATGAGATAACGAAAGAGTTTCATTTTAGTGCGAGCCATCAACTCGATTACTTGCCTGAGGGTCATCAATGTAAAAGATTACATGGTCATAATTATATTGTTAAAGTGACTTTAGGTTCTGATGAGCTGAATAATGATGGTTTTGTCACTGATTTTGGGTTATTAAAACCGATTAAAGTATTTATAGATGATAATCTCGATCATAGACATCTTAATGATGTGTTTGATTTTAAAACAACATCCGAAAATATCGCTAAATTTTTCTACGATAAAATTAAAAATGAGCTGAATATGGATAACGTTGTAGAAGTCGCAGTTTCAGAAACGCCGAAAACATGGGCAAGATATAGGGAGTTACGCTAATGAGAGAACAAAAGAAAATGCCAATTATGGAAATCTTTGGACCAACTATACAAGGAGAAGGTATGGTCATTGGTCGAAAGACAATGTTTGTACGTACTGGTGGATGCGATTATTCTTGTTCTTGGTGTGATAGTGCATTTACATGGAATGGAGAAGAAAAAGCAAGAGTACTTTCAGCGAAAGAAGTATATGATGAAATAGAAGAAATTGGATACATAGATAATGTAAGAAATTATAATCATGTAACAATTACAGGTGGAAACCCTGCATTAATTAATAAACCAATGAACGATCTTATTGATATGCTACATAATGACGGTGTGAAAGTCGGCTTAGAAACTCAAGGATCTATTTATCAAGATTGGTTTCTAAAAATTGACGATTTAACAATTTCACCAAAGCCACCGTCTTCTAATATGGAAATAAACTTTAATATTTTAGATGATATTATTGATAAATTAAATAAAGGAAACGTAAATTTTTCACTTAAAGTAGTTATATTTAATGAAGAAGATTTTGAATATGCGAAATACGTACATAATAGATATAAAAAATATAATAGAGACTTTTATGTAAGTGTCGGTAATCCAGATCCATATGAAGATGGAAATATAAGTCAAAGACTTTTAAATGATTTAAAGAATTTATGGGATTTAGTATTAAATGATCCAGCAGCGAATGATTTTAAACCATTACCTCAACTTCATGCACTCATTTATGATAATGAAAGAGGTGTGTGATTAAATATCTACTATTATAATTAGAGATACTGTGTCATCATTTACTGTTTTTTACCTTAACAAAATGAAATAATTCGTAGTTCAAGCGATAAAAACAAGGTTTTTATAAATAATTTAAAAAAACTTTATAAAAAATTTATCCAATTGTTACAAAGTGTTACAGCTGTCTGTAAATTATCTAAACCGTGTGCTATTAAGGGTGTAGCGCTTTTATTTTATCTTCTGTTTTTAGTAAAAGAACACGCATGTAATTTTAGTGTAAAAATTTGCCTTGTTTCTTAATATTGTTGTAACCACAGAAATATTAATTCGTGATACATTAGTATGCGTGAAGGAAATGAATCTAAAAAAACTTAGGAGGAATTTCACAGTGAAAAAAACAATGATGACTACAGGTTTAGCATTAGGTATCGGTTTAACAGCATTTTCAGGAGTTAACGCAAACGCTTCTGAAATTGAAGTTGACGAAGCTAAATTAGCTGAACTTGCTATAAATAATCCAGAATCTTTAAATGAAGCACCAATTCAAGAAGGTAATTACGATATTACATTTGATTTAGAAGGGTACACATTTAATTTTGAATCTAACGGATTTGAATGGAAATGGAGCTATGCACCAGTAGGTGAAGCAACTGAAGCAGTAAACAACGTTCAAAATAATGATGTTCAAGTTAACGAAACAGCTAACTACGATAACGTTGAATACAGCGCACCAGTTCAAGAAAATTACCAACCATCAGCTCCAGCACAACCTAAAGCATCTGCACCAGCTTCAAACAACGGTTTAAACTGGTCAGGTCTTGCAGCATGTGAATCAGGCGGAAACGCTAGCGCAGTAGACCCAAGTGGTACTTACCACGGTTTATATCAATTTGATGCACAAACTTGGCAATCAGTTGGTGGAAGCGGAGTAGCTTCACAAGCATCAGCTGCTGAACAAACTAAGCGTGCACAAATGTTATACGAGCAAAGAGGATCATCACCTTGGCCTGTATGTGGTGCAAACCTATAATATAGAAATTGAGCATGTTTCTTAATTGAAACATGCTTTTTTTATTGCCTTAAATCATTAATTTTTAAATTTAAGTTCTTTACACACCATTATTCGTATTCTTTTTGATATTATAATCATAAGAGTGGTGAAATAAATGGGCATAAATTTAGATGTAATTAGTATACTTTCAATTATTTTAGCGATAATTGCAATCACAATCGCAGTTTTAGCAATAAGAAATCGCGGGAAAGATCAAGTGTTATTAACACAACCGTATTTAGAAATCGATAATGTGAGTTCTTCTGATAAAAATAATAAGAGAGTATTACAATTTAGAGTAGTTAATATAAATGCAAACCCTTTTCAATTTGAAGATTTTACAATTGAAGGCTATGACTTTACGACAGATTATGAATATGGAAAACCAGCAGTAGACTCACGTGGAGTTATTGAGCACGATGTTTTATTACTTAACGTATATATTGAAGAGTCAACTGCGTTTAATGGTAGAATATTGATTCGTTATCGTGATTTTAATAACGTCGTACATAAAGCACAATCCGTCAAATTATATATTGAAGGCGGAGAAATTGCACATGACGTCACAGGAACAAAATTCATACTGACAAAACGAGCAGTGATGTTTCAATAAAAACAACTGATACTTTAGGCAGCGCATCAAGACGGATTATAATGATAAAAGTGAGGCAATAACAATCACAACAAATAAACATAACGCTGTTTTAATGTCAGAAAGCGATTATAACTCGATTATGGAAACTTTTATTTACAAAAGATCCTCATAATAATGAACATCTAAAACGTTCAATTATGATAGCTTCATGTAAATATCATTATAAATAACTATTTGTTAGGCAAGATTCTAATTAAAATATAGAATCTTGTCTTTTTTTAATAAAAATTTAGACGTTATAAGTAAGCAAAAATCCTAATATCATAATTATAATTCCACCTAGAATTGAAAAACTAATGATGAGATAAATCTTGCAAATACACAGCGAGGAGTAAATAATAAAGCCTAGATGTGTAGAGAGCTCGCAGATCATGAGAAATGATATGACACTACACCAAAATTGTATATTCAATGGATAATGATGAAGTAGGTAAGAAATTTTTAGAGAGACATTTATTCAATAATACAATTCAATATTATAAGGACAAGGAAATTAAAATTATCGTAAGTTTTATTAGGAGATAATGTAAGAATCGTTTTTAAGTTTTTCTATTTCTTTTCTTTCGTAAACAGCATAAATAGACTTATTAATATCAAGTCTATTTTCTTCAATCAAAACAACAAAAACATCATTTTTATCAAAGTCAATGTTTTCTGCTGTTTTGTATTCTACTTGATATCCTAGTTCATCTACACTTGCCTTAGCTTTTTGTACTTCTAAAAAGATATAAGATGAAACAAGTATTGAGAAAATTAATAGTATTTTTTCATAAGCATTCCCCATTCAATTGATTAATTAAATTGATTTATTATAATAAATTATATCATTTAAAATGAAAAGAGGAATATAAATGTTAACTTATAATGTATTCTTACTTATATACTTTTTCATAATACTTAATCTAATTGGAGTTATAACTTATTTGTATAAAATTAAAAAGAATGGTAAGTCTAGGATTATTCTTATAGGCACATTAACATTAACTATAATATGTATATTATTAAATTTTACCACTGGAGAATTAATGGATGAATATATATTTGAAGATAATACATTGCATTTCTATGCTTCTGTCATAGTTTATTTTCTACAATTAATAGTTTTAATATTATATTTTAAAAAATTTATTTACAGTCATTAAGAAACTACCGATGAAATTAATTTCTTCGGTAGTTTCTTTAATACGTTCAATTTTACTCACTCTTATTTTTCGTGTTTCGATCGAAATTTATTTACTTTGCATACTAGTATCTCTCTACTTTCTATTACAAGTCCAAGCACTAACGTGTGCTAAAGTTTCAGCCAAAAAAAGGAGATATAATTACACTTGATTTTGAACCAAGTGTTGGACGAGGGGTTAAAAAGACGACCTGCATTAGTAGTGAGTAATAGTAAATGTTCAAAACTTACAGGATTACTTGTTATTGTATCAATCATGAGTAAGCTTAATAATAAAATGATTGAATATAGTATATACGAAGAAGTTAAGCATAGTAAAGTAATAGGTTATATTAATCCACTACAAATTCATATGTTTGATTACAAAAAAGAAACGCTAAATGAAGTAATAAAATTAATTAATAATATCATAAATACTAAAGAATTATGAGGAAAACCCTACGATCCTAAATGAATCATAATTTTTTATTTTATAAAGGTATGGAATAGAAAGAGGAAGTAAATAAGCTTTATATATTGTACAATATATTGTACAATTAAAAAGGGAGATGATTAAATGAGTGTAGAAACATATTCAAATGCGAGAAAAAATTTTAGACAATTAATTAATCAAGTCAATGATAATAGTGAGGTAATAACAATCACAACAAATGAACATAACGCTGTTTTAATGTCAGAAAGCGATTATAACTCGATTATGGAAACCTTTTATTTACAAAAAAATCCTTATAATAACGAACATCTGAAACGTTCAATTTCACAGTTTGATAAGGGCGAAACCGTAAAGGTTCAAATAGATGAGTAAACTTCTCATTACGTTTTCAACTGAGGCATTTGAAGATTATAAAGAATGGCAGATACAAGATAAGAAAACCTTAAAAAAAATAAACCAGTTAATTAAAAGTATTGAACGTGAGGGAGTGCTTAGTGGAATAGGTAAACCAGAAAAATTAAAAGGGAATTTAAGTGGATGGTACAGTAGAAGAATTACACAAGAACATAGACTAGTATATAAGATTGATAAAAGATCAATTATGATAGCTTCATGTAAATATCATTATAAATAAATATTTGTTAGGCAAGATTCTAATTAAAATATCGAATCTTGCTTTTTTTAATAAAAATTTAGACGTTATAAGTAAGCAAAAAATCCTAATATCATAATTAAAATTCCATCTGGAATTGAAAAAACTAAAGATGAGATAAATCTTATCAATACACATTTAAATATTAAACGATAGAAAATTTATTAAAAGTATTGAAGCTAGATTTACGTATGTTTTAACACTAATCCAACTATTCTTAAAATAGTTGGATATAAAAGAAGTTATGAAAGAAATACGTAAATATATGGCTAGTATTCAGTTGGCGACACAATCTCCATAAGAATTATTGACAGACGGAAATGGACTAATTGTAAATGACTTAAAACAAATTTTTGAGTTAACACAATATAAATTCTTATTAGGAATGGATCAGTCAACCTTAGCTAAACTTGAAGACGTGTTAGTCGATACAATTAAAGAATCTGAATATGAATTAATACCAAACTTAGAACGTGGTCAAGCGATACTTTCAATTTCTGGAGATTCAATCGTATTTAACGTAATGCCGACACAAGAACGATTAGATCGTTTTGAGAGTGGATTATAAAAAAACTGAATTATTATTCTACTACTAATGCAAGTCCGATTTTATGTATTTTATAAAATCGAACTTTTTATTATATAAAGAATAGAACTAGATCGTTGTAGCACCTTTCCTGCTGGTACTTTTTTAACGTAGGGAATTGGTCACTTAATACAATAAATATATTATTAAATAAATTCAGAATATTAAGAATTGACGAAAATTATATAATTATACTATACTCAAAATAGTATTTACTAATTTTAAGTATATTATAATAAAATAATTACAATGGTTTTAGGAGTATATATGATAATTACAGAAGAACAAAAAATAATAGAAGATAAGTTATTAGGGGTTTTTAAAGACCTAGGTATATATGTTGATGTAAACGATTTTAATGCTGATATTATTGATGTTTCATTACAATTTAGTGGCTGCATTTGACAATAATGGAGTGATATCTTATCCAGCAATGTTACCAACTGTAATTGGGGTTCATTGGAGTACTGATATTATAAGGGTTAGAGACTATATTTATGTAGAGGGATCACCTGTGAATATATTAGCTTACGCTGGCCATCAATACCTGCATTGGAGAAAAAACAATAAAAATGTTTCGGTCTCAAGTTTTACTGCTCCGTATATAACATGCATAATAACAGGATATAAAAATAAGTATAGAACCTTATATGGATTACATGACTATCTTAAAGATAGAGCAATATCGTGCTTAAAATAAGTAGGGCGATTGCTTTTCCGATGAGCTAAGAAATGCATGGAATTATTGGTAATAGTGATTTATTAAACTTTGAGTTAACAGGAGTTTATGATTATCCATTTAGTCCATATATTGGAAAGACGACAAAGGAAACTATATATGGCATAGAGAAGAAAGATTTATTAATAGAATCATATAAAAACATAAACTGGAGTGATAATTTTGATACTCTCATACTGGAGCACACTTATACCTTAGATACTATGTTCAAAATGAATTTTAAAGATTATTTTGAAAAAAAGGCCAAAAAATATAATAAACAAATTTATTATTTAGATAATGTAAAAGTAGAAGAAAATGATAACTCTTTTTCTCCATATTTAAATACAACTAATTTCACACTAAATTCATCTGGAATGCTACATAAAATACTTGTTCCTGTCATAGCAATTGTTGGTACTTCTCCAGAACAAGGAAAATTTAACACTCAATTAGAATTAAGAAGAGAATTTATAAAAATAATTATAATGTAGGACAATTAGGAACAGAGCCAACGAGTTTATTACTTGGAATGGACTATGCATATCCAAATGGGTATGAAAATCATTTGAAAACTAATTTAGAGGAAGATATTTATGCTATCAATAAACTTTTATTTAACCTTAGAGAAAAAGATTTAATTATTATTGGTACTCAATCTCAAACAATTCCATATACCTTTGGAAATCTTGAATTTTATCCACTGAGACAATTAGCTACACTTTTAGCAGCAGAGCCAGATGCAGTTATTTTATGTGTGAATTTAGACGACGATATTACATATATTAAACGAACAATTAATTTTATTGAAAATTATCTAGAGTCGAAAGTACTTGCAATAAATGTATATCCTTTTATAAAGAAAGACTCTTGGAACCTCAATAGAAAAAATGAAAAAATATCATCTGCAAAATTCCAAGGATATATAGACAATATGAATCAATTTCTTGAAATTCCTTTGTTTATTAACGGTCAGCAATCTAAAGATATTTATGAAGAGTGTCTCAAATTTTTTAGTAATTCAACATGATTTTGGAGGGGCTAATATTGGAAAAAATTATTTTAAAAAATATAGGGCGAAAAATAAAAAAAAATCAAATATTTGAAAATATTAATATGGAGATTTGCTTGAAACCACAAAGAATATATGGTTTTGTAGGTCCAAATGGTTCAGGAAAAACTACACTTATGAAATTAATTAGTGGATTATATTTCCAAAATAAAGGTGAAATTCAATGTACATGTACTAAGGAAGCATATGATTTATGGGCAAGATCAAATATATCTTATATACCATCGGATGAGAGAGGTATATTTTATAAAAATACAATTTTTGATAATGCTTTATATTACGGTGTGATTAAAGGAGTACCAGAAAAACGTCTAAAGAAAAACATACAAAAATACGCTCAAGATTTAGATATTATCCCGTTATTAAATAAAAGAGTTGAGGAATTATCAACTGGACAAAAAAAGAAAGCACAATTATTAGCTGCTTTGTCTACAGAAAGAAAACTATTATTATTAGATGAACCATCTTCTGGACTTGATTTAGATGCATTAAAAGACTTAAAAGAAACTCTTTTAAAAATTGTATCATCGGTAGATACAAGTATTATTGTATCCTCCCATGATACTAAATTTTTAAGTGATATGATAGAACACTATTTCTTTTTATTTAACGGAACTATTATTGAAAAAGAATTTAAAGACTATGATTCAAATAAGTTGGAAATTACATATCATAAATTAAAAGGAGAATCTAATTTGTATGGTGACTCTTAAAGCTATTAAATATGAACTATTACTATCTATAAAATCTTCAATACAATATAAGATTGGTTTCATAAGTGACTTTGTCATATTTTTTGCTATATATATTATTGCATTATTTTTTCAAAATGGAGATGCTTTTATTGCAACTTACAATATCGATAAAACACAGGCTCAAATATTTGTTTTAATAGGAGTAATATTTTGGCAATTAAGTATTGTAGCATTGGGGTTTAGTTCATCCTTAATAGAGAGCAATTTTAATACTGGTACGTTAGAATTGCGACTACAAAGTACTGTATCTCCAATAATATTAATGTTTGCAAATGTATTTATTAGTATGATTTTTTCTCTATTAAGTGTGTTTGTAGTCTTAATGTTTGCGTATTTTTACATTGAATTAGATGTTAATACATTAATAAGAATATTATTATCTTTTATAATTGTTATTCCTTCTATAGTTGGAATGTTCGGAATTGGATTAATATTTGGCGGATTAACGTTAATAGAAAAAAGTATTGGCCAGTTTATTATGCTATTTCAAGGTATTCTTTTATTTATATCGAACTCAGTCAATATAATACATTTAAAAGTATTAGATCTAATTCCATTTACACTTGGTGTTGATATTGCCAGAAATTTTATCTTAAATCGTGAAATAAGTATACTAATTTCAGTAGAGTATATATTAATTAATATTTCCTGGCTTATTTTAGGAGTAGTTATATTTAATTTAATTTTAAAAAGACAAAGAAAAACAGGAGTCTTTGATACTTATTAAAATAAGGAATGATTTAATTGAGTATAAAGAAAGAGCATGTTCTAAATATTGTACAAAAGTGATAATAGAGGATATTGTTAAAAACTGGTTAAATACGCAAAATAAAATTGAATATTTCTATACTGATGTTTTAGAAGATAAAATAATAACTCAAATTGAAGATGTTTAATACAAAATTTATTTATAGGTCAGCCTTACAATCCTAAACGGATCATAGGGCTTTTTATTTTAAAAGTGCAGGGAATTTAAGCGGATGATACAGAATAAGAATTACACAAAAACAACTAAATCACTTTGAGGAGTGATACTATGTCCACAGTTACTGTTAGACTAAATAAAGAAAAAAGCAAATTGTTTAATGATTACGCAGAAATTCACGATATGCCACTATCCACTATATTAAAAGAAGCATTAAAAGAGAAATTGGAAGATGAATACGATATGGAACTATTAAAAGAAAAAGTAAAATTTTAATCAGCTGGATAGAAAAAATCTAAAAGATACAGAAAACCCTAGAAAACATGAGAAAAGTTTAAAAGGAAATCTGAATGAATATTGGAGATATCGTATAGGAAAATACAGAATAATAACTAGAATTGATGATGATAAAATTATTATTAATATCATTTCTGTAGGGCATCGTTCAAATATTTATAAAAAAAACATTTAAGGCAAGATTCTAATTAAAATATAGAATCTTGCCTTTTTATTTTATAAGAATTTTCGGTTGTTTTTATTTTTCTTCATCTAATTGAGTAATTCCAATACCTGTATAACCTAATATGATTGCAAATATAAATCCTGTGTAACACAAAATTGCCCACGGTGCATAAGAAAGGGTAGGGACACCAAGTGTAGCTGCCATAAAAACACCGGCACTTGACCAAGGGATAAGTGGAACAATTACTGTTCCAGAATCCTCCAATGTTCTTGATAAGTTTTTTGGTGCGAGCTTTTTCATCTTATATGTATCTTTGTACATTTCACCGGGTACAATAATTGATAAGTAAGAATTACCAGTAACTAAAGCCATAGTCATACAAGATAAAACGGTTGCTAATATTAAATCCCCTGTTCTTTTTACTACTTTTAAAAGTGCTTCAATAATCACTTCTAAAGATCCAGATGTGGTAATAATTCCAGCGAACACAAATGCCGCGAAGGCAATTAAAACAACAGACGTCATCGCTTCCATACCGCCTTGATTTACGAGTCTGAGAACTTCGGGCATAATATCATTTTCTGTAACTTGGATTTTTGTTACCATGTCGACATTAAAACCACTGACTGTTGATAAGAACACATCTTGAATCGTCGATTTTTGAAAAATCATTGCAATAATTCCTGCAGTAATTGAAGATATAATAATCACAGGAAGTGTTGGATATCTTCTAATTGTGCCGTATAAAATAATAATTGGTGGAATGAGTAATAATATATTCCAATTAAACATTTGTTCTAACTCGATTATCATGTTTTGTGCGAGTGGTGATTCAATAGTTTTTGATTCAACATTTAAACCAACAATAAAATATACAATCAAAGATAAAATTGTTGCTGGTATCGTTGTCCATAGCATATGTTTAATATGATCATATAGCTCACTCCCCGCAGCGATAGGTGCTAAAATCGTTGTGTCTGAAAGAGGAGAGAGCTTATCTCCAAAAAATGCACCAGCAACAATTGCGCCTGCAGTTGCTGATATGTTTGCTTCAAGTCCTGTAGCTATACCAATTAATGCTACGCCAACGGTACCGACAGCACCCCATGACGTACCTGTCACGACAGCGATTATTGCCGCAACGACAAATGAAATGACTAAAATATATTTTGGGTTAATCATTTGAACACCGTAGTAAATTAACATTGGAATTGTTCCAGCAATCATCCATGTACCAATTAAAATACCAATTGAAATTAATATTAAAATTGATGGCATTGCAAGTGATATTTTTTCTTGTATACCGTCCATCATTTCTTGCCAAGAATATCCAAGTTTTAAAGTAATTAATGCAGCAAATACTGAAGATAGTATTAATAGTGGTTCTGGTCTAAGTTTTAAGATACCAAAACCAATTGATAAGAAAAGAAGCATTATAATAATTGGTAATACTGCTTCAAACAACGTAGGTTTTCTTTTCATATACGTCACGTACTTTCATTATTTTATTCAAATGTTCCTTTTACAACGACAGCACCATTTGACATCATTTGTCTACCTTTCATAAAGACCTCGTTTAATTTAAAGGTATCTTTATTAATGATTAATAAATCTGCATCATAATCTTTTTCAATTTTTCCTTTTGACTCTAATTCTAATGCTTGACTCGTATTTGTTGTCACAAGTGTTAATGCATCTTCTAAACTTAGAATATTATGTTCAACAACTTTTTGAATCGTTTTAATAATCGTATCTGTCGGAGCAACTTCTAATCCTGTTAGTTTGCCATTCTCGTCAAATGTCGGTAAACTTCCATTCCCGTCAGTGGATAGTGTGAGTTGTGATAACTGTCCATCATTTTCTACATAATATTTTACCCATCCAAAAGCCGTATCGTAGTCACATGTAATATCGATAAATGCACCTTTTTTACCAAGTGCAATCGCATCGTTCATTAATGATTTACTTCTATTAATATGTGTTGCATATATTTTTGAAGCTGGAAGTTCGTATTGATCGATAATTTCATGTAATGGTGATAAGTAATCTTTACCTGGACCAGTATGGAAGTGTGTAACGCCAACTTTTCCTCCAATTAATCCACCAACACGTGAATCTCCAATAATTTTTGCAAGATCTTGAACAGTTGGCTGGCCAGATCTTGAATCTGAAATTGCAATTTCAGCAGTTCCGATGATTTTATCGATTAAAATAATATCGTCTTTAACGTTACCTGTAATCGTTGGAGTTGGGACGTCGTAGTTACCTGTGTACATAAATGTAGACGCACCTTCTTTTTCTAACCCACGTGCTTTAGCGAGTAGGGAAGTAACATGTCTCGTTGTACCGTCAGTACCGAGTAATCCAACGACAGTCGTTAACCCTGATTTAATTAAATCACTTAACTGCACTTCAGGTGTACGCTTTTCAAAACCGCCTTCACCACCGCCGCCAAGTAAGTGAATATGAGGATCAATAAACCCAGGAACAACATAGTTATTTTTAGCGTCAATAATTTTAACTGTAAATAATTGTTGAAGCGGTTGAACATCGATTTCATCTTCAATTTTTAATATTTTATTTTGAGTAAATAAGATATCTTTTTTACCTAAATGCTTCGGTGTAAAAAGGTTAGCATTTTTAATTAATGTAAACATATAAACACTCTTTTCTAAATATTCTTACATTTATTTAACCATATAAATGTAAATAAAAACAGTAGTATTCATTCTATGTTAAGAAATATTATTAATAAAACGAATTTATTATCAGACTTTCAACGACATTGTACATAGGATGAAATCTGCTAAAATTTATATTGAATATAGTGAAAATAGTTTATAAATAAAATTTATTTTATTGCTTCAATTATTTATATTTAAGAGTAGTTTCAAAAAAACTTTCTTTTTCAAAGAGGTGCTTTATGAAAATATTAATTATAGAAGATGACAAAATAATAAGAGAGAGTTTTAAATTAGAATTAAACAAATGGAACTTTAAAGTTAATTATGTTGAGAATTTCAATACAATTACTGAACAAGTAAAAGAATTAAAACCCCATATTATTTTGCTAGATATTAATTTACCTTCTTATAATGGATATTATTGGTGTCAAGAAATTCGTAAATTTTCAACAGTTCCTATTGTATTCATTAGTTCTAGACATGAAAGTATGGATCAAGTTATGGCGATGCAAATGGGTGGAGATGATTTTATAGAAAAGCCTTTTAATATGAATGTTGTCATCAGTAAAATTCAAGCATTAATTAGACGAACATATGAATTTAATGAGGATTTAAATGTATTGAAAAAAGGAAAATATAATCTCTCATTGGATACGATGATGTTTACATATAAAGAAAAATCAATAGAATTTACACATACAGAATACCTAATCATGCAACTATTACTCCAAAACTTAAATCACTTTGTGAGTCGTAATTCACTTATTGAGAGATGTTGGGAGTCTTCTCATTTTATTGATGATAATACACTAGCGGTAAACATTGCTCGACTGAGAAAGAAATTAAAATCGATTGATTTAGAAGGAGCTATTGAAACGAAAAAGAATTATGGTTACCGATTAAAGGATGATTAAATGAAACGGTATATATATAGTAAGAAAAATGAACTTTTAATTATTGCGCTTATACTACTTTTATTTTTAATTGTATTTTATTTATTTGATTTTATGTTTCGAGCTTATTTATTAAGTGTTTCTATTATTATTATTATATACGTGATTTATTTTATTACTCACTTTTTTACTTTTATTGATGAGGAGAACAAAACAAAGCAAATAGAAATATTAGAAAAACAAATTCAGCAATTAAAAAATAAGCAAAGTAGTTACCAAGAAGAAATTGAATCTTACTTTTTATTGTGGGTGCATCAGATTAAAACACCTATTACTGCTTCAAAATTGCTACTTGAAAGAAAAGATGAAAATAATAAAGAAGAAATTTTACAAGAAATCATACAAATTGATAACTATACAAATTTGGCGCTAAACTATTTAAAAATTATGAATGAATCTACAGATATGTCATTTAAAGAAATAGAATTAGATACTATCATTCAAAATATTATAAAAAGATATGCAATGATTTTTATTCATAATAAAACGAAATTACATTATGAAAAAATTGATTCAATTGTTCTTACTGATCCAAAGTGGAGTACAGTTATGATAGAACAAATTTTAAACAATTCATTAAAATATGCAAAAGGGAATGACATTTATATTTACTTTGATCAAAGAACTAACGAGTTAGTCATTCATGATACTGGTATCGGAATTTCTGAATCGGATTTACCAAAGATTTTTGATAAAGGATATTCGGGTTTTAATGGTATGCTTGATGAAAAATCAAGTGGTGTCGGTTTGTATATAGTTCGCAAAATTTCACGTCGTTTAAACCAAAAAGTATCTGTAGATTCAAAGTTAAATGAGTATACTATTTTCAAAATAAAATTTAAACAGTCTACAACCTTACAATAATGTAAGAATACCAAGTATATTTGTAAGAATATATAAATGTACTTGGTATTTTTGTATTTTATACTTGGATTAAATAATCAAGAGGTGAGATTAATGTTACTAGAAGTTAAAAACTTAAAAAAAGAATTTGGTCACGGAAATAATAAAGTGACGGCATTGAAAAATATGAATTTTTCAATCAATGAAGGTGAATTTGTTGCGATAATGGGAGAATCAGGTTCTGGAAAATCTACATTACTTAATATCATTGCAACTTTTGATACACCAACAGAAGGTACAGTTTTAATTGATGGCCGTGATTTATCATCGTTAAAAAATAAAGACGTTGCACAATTCCGTCGTGATCAACTCGGTTTTGTTTTCCAAGATTTTAATGTTCTTCATACCATGTCGAATAAGGATAATATATTAATGCCACTTGTCTTGTCAGATGTTAAACCGAAAATTATGAAGAAAAAACTAATACCACTTGTAGAGGAATTGAATATAGAATCACATATTAATAAATTTCCTTATGAAATTTCAGGGGGACAACAACAAAGAGTTGCTATTGCACGTGCACTTATTACAGAACCGAAGATATTATTAGCAGATGAACCTACAGGTGCATTAGACTCAAAGACTTCAAAAGAAACTATGGAGTTGTTTCAAGAAGTAAATGAGTCTAATCAAACAATTTTACTCGTTACACATTCAGTGACTGATGCAGCTTTTTCGAACCGTGTCTTATTTATAAAAGATGGTAAAGTGTACCATGAAATTTATAAAGGTAACGATTCAAATCAAGCATTTCAAAAAAGAATATCTGATAGTTTAACAATGTTAAGCGAAAGTGGTGAGTAGAATGACATTTAAACTCATAAGTAAACTTGTTTTTAGAAATTTTAAATCACTTAGAGAGATAATTGTGCCATTTGTAATTGCGATTTCTGTGATGTTTGGACTTGAGTATATATTATTATCATTAATTTATAATGACTATTTAATTGAACGTAATGAATTTTTACCAAAATTAATGAAATATGCAAATGTTATCGTTGGTTTACTCGTTTTAATATTTGTTATTTATGCTCATAACTTTGTAATTAAACGACGTAAAAAAGAGTTTGCGATTAATTTAGTGCTTGGTATGGAGAAAAAGCACATTCGCTTAATACTGTTTTATGAATTGGTACTAGAGTTTTTAGTTGTATCATTATTAAGTATTGTTTTAGGATATTTATTTGGTAATTTAATATTTTTAGCATTGAATAAGATGATTCAAAATTCTGGTGTATCGATTATGGATTATCCATTTAAAATTGAAGCAAGTATCTTTTTAATGTTATTTATCTTTTTCATTTTCGTTATATTATATGTTATTAGTAATATTCATATTACAAAACAAAGTCCGATTCAATTAATGAAGACAGAGAAGGCTGGAGAAAAGAAAACTTCACGATTAGTTATATTAATCTTATCTATATTGGGAGTAATTTCACTTATATATGGTTACTACTTAGCATTAACCACTACAGGAATTATGGATTCGTTATTTACAATATTAATAGCAGTAGTATTTGTGTTAATTGGAACTTATTTTTTATTTATGTCATTAACTTTTATCGTTTTGAAAATTTTAAAAAGCAGTAATATATATTATAATAAAAAGCACTTTTTTACAGTTTCAGGACTTATGTCCCGTATGAAGTCTCATGTTGTAGGGTTAGCAAGTATTACGATGATCATAACGTTTTTAATCGTAACTCTTGGACTAAGTTTAACGACATATCGTGGAATACAAACACAAGTTGATCATACTCAAAAATATGATTATGAAATGAGTATAACTGTATTTAAGGAGCCTGCTGAAGTTAAACAATTGTACGATGAGTTAACAATGAATAAGGACGTAGAGTCCCTAAATATGACAAAGTCTTTAGAGTTACCAGCAATTGACAATAATGGAAAGATTGATAATTTTAATCAATTAAACAAACCTTCAAAAAGTACTATGATGTATATGATTGTACGTTCTATTGATAGTCATAATGCATATTATAATACTAATTTAAATCTAGATGATGATGAGATTTTAGTTAGCAGCAATACGAAACGATATAATAAAAATACTCATTTTCAATTTTTAGATAATGATTCGCTAAAGACCACTTATACTGATGAGAACTTTCTTCAATCACAAATTGCAATTGATGCATTATATATTGTTGTACCAAATGAAACATTATATAAGAAATTTCAGGCGTACTATACAGATGATAGTGGTAGTGCGGAAACAAAAACATTAGCTTTTAATGCAATAAATGATGATGCCAAAGAAAGACTCGATGAAAGTGTTGAATCGTTTGAAGCGGATACTCAATTGCCGATAAGAAGTAAAGAAGAAGTAAAGAAAACTATCTATGAACTTAATGGTGGACTCGTATTTATAGGTGTTGTTGTATCTATTACACTCCTCGTTGGCCTATTTTTAATTATGTACTACAAACAAATTTCTGAAGGATATTCAGACAAAGAAAATTATGAAATTATGCAAAAACTTGGATTGTCATTTTCACTAATTAAATCTACAATCAACCGTCAAATACTTGTGATTTTTGGATTACCTATAGTGACTGCGATCATTCATACAATATTTGCATCAAAAATCATTTATACTTTGCTTGGGTTACTCGCTATAAATGATATTAAGTTATTTGTCACAAGCTATACTAGTGTTATTGTTATAATCATGCTTGTGTATATCATCATGTATATAATTACATCTAGAACATATATTAAAATAATAGGTAAAAAATAAAAAACAGTGTGCATTTGCACACTGTTTTATCTTATTCATTAAATTTTAGTAATAGATTTAATAATGATTCGTCTTCACGTGACTGAATATTAATATCATTTTCTTCTGAATCAATTGGTCCATAAGCAACAACTGCTTTTGATGATTCATCTGTTTGAACTGTTTCTGAAGCATCATTTACATTTTTATGATACGTGCTGTCTTCAGGGATATCTAATGTTAAGTTATCCGTTGGAATCATACCAGACTCATTAAATTGACGAACTGCTAGGTCTAAAGCGAATGCTTCACTTGCTGAAGTTGGAGAGTTTGATTTGTTTGTAAAGTCAAACTCAATAACAACTGCTGGACTGTCAGATGCTTCTTCCCCCGCATCTTCTGCGGCTTCTTTATCTAGATCAGTTGGTGGAATGTCGATTGTATCAATACGTGTAATGACGTAGTGTCCATATTCTCCATCGAATTCGATTGAATCTTTAAGTTCGTCTTCACTGACTTTAACTTCAGTAGCTTCAGCTTCTTTTGCTTCTTCAGTTTCAGCATTTTCAATAGGCTCTTCAGTTTCAGCTGAGTCATCTTGATTACAAGCAGTGAGTAGTAGGGTTGAAGCAGCGGTTGCAGCTAATAGATGTTTTAAATTCATTAAAATTCCTCCATTATTGATCGATTAAATTTAGTATATATGAATTTTCTGAAAATAAATAGGTATAATCATAAAATGTTTAATGTATAACTAATCCGTATAATAATACACCAATAGATAAAAGTAATCCGTAAATTGTGTTAAATTTACCCATCATTGCCATCGCTGGAATTAATTCAACAGGTGAATCTCCGTCTTTTAATAACTGCATTGTCTTTTTATATAATTTAAATGATAAGAGTGGCAGTAGTAAAAATAGTGAAGCGAATAGGTCGGTGACTGACATAATAATGACAAATACATAACAAAGTATGAGTAAGAAGTTTACAACTTGTGTTGCTTTTTCTTTTCCGACAAGAATAACAAATGTTCTTCGTCCACTCTGAGCATCTTTTACTCTATCACGAATATTATTGAACATATTAAGTAGACCAATCGTAATCATGATTGGAATAGATAATAATAACGGAAAAATATGTAATTCATGTAAGTGAATATAAAATGTAATTAAGATAATGACTGGTCCCATAAATACACCAGAGAAAATTTCTCCAAATGGTGTCCAAGAAATCGGGTAAGGACCACCTGTATATAAAAATCCGACTAACATCGAAATACTACCGATTAAAATCAACCACCAAGATGTTTCATATGCAATATATAAACCGATCAACGCTGCGATAATATAAAATGAAATTGCAAATGAAAGTACTCTTCTTGGGGTAATACCGTTACGAACAATCGCACCTGCAATTCCAACAGAATCTTCGCTATCTAGACCGCGTTTAAAGTCGTAATATTCATTAAACATATTCGTAGCTGACTGAATGAGTATTGTTGCGATGAGCATTAAAAAAAACATTAAAAAATTAATGTCTCCAAATGGTAATACAGCAGCTGTCCCGACAAGAACAGGAACAAATCCAGCTGTTAAAGTATGCGGTCTTGTTAGGCTAATATATTTTTTATAGCCGGTTAAGACGTGTGCATGTTGCATGAAAATCATCCTTTTAAGTATTTTTAAGCATAGATCTACAATATTCTATCATACTTTCAAACGAACAATATACACAGTTATTTAGAAAAATGATAAAATATAGAGTAATTATTATAAAGGAATGTGAATATAATGGATATTGAGTCGTCACAAATAAAAATTGACGAAGTAGGAATTGATTCCAACACACCATTTTTAGCATTACATTTTAGTACAGAAGATTTTAATCTATCAGAATCTAAAATCTTTATGCATTTTAATAATAAAAAAGGAGAAAGATTTTGGTTTAAGTCTAAAGAAGCTGATTTCAATATAATTGGAATCGGTTATTTAGAGAGCATAAATCGAAATCAATTTAATGCAGACGTTTTAGAAAAAAAGAAAAACGAGCTGTTTGAAGACATCCAGACAATCGAGCTAAGTGACGATTTAAAGGGAGACATCCATTTATTTGGTGGGATGCGTTTTGACGATAAAAAAACGACCGATGAATGGACAGACTATAAAATGGTCGAATTTTTACTCGCGTCATGGCAGTTTGATTTATATAATAACGAATGTTTTATTATTTTGAAAAAAGAAGATTTAGAGACTAGTCATCTTGTTGAAAAGATTTATAAAATATTAAAAGAAATTGAAGATACGGATAGTCGTTTTAGATTCCCTGAAATTGTAAGTAAACATGAAATATATCCAAAGGCATGGAAAGAGTTAGTCGATGAAACAGTTGGCGTATTAGATGATGATTTTGAAAAGGTAGTGTTATCTAGAGAGTTACTGATTCGATTTGAAGAAGAAGTCGACTCAAACTTTTTAATTAACCGTTTAAAACAAGAACCCGATACGTTTACAATTCTTTATGAAAAAGGTAAGTCGACATTTGTCTCTAAAACACCAGAGAAGTTATTTCATCTTAAACATAATACGTTGTCAACGCATGCAATCGCAGGATCAATCCGTAGAGAAAGTGACGACGCCTTAAACGAAAATAATAAGTTAGCATTTTTACAAGATAAAAAAAATCGTTTTGAACATATCGTGGTGAGAGACTCTATTGTTGAAGATTTAACCCCATATACTTCTAGTGTAAAGTACGACGACACGCGTATTTTAGAGAATCGTTATATTTACCATTTATATACACCAATTGAAGCGGTTTTAAATGAAGAAAGTAACTTATTTGACGTGATGATGGCACTTCACCCAACCCCAGCTGTTGGTGGGTTACCAAAGGAACGTGCTTTAGAATATATTAAAGAAAAGGAATACTTTACGCGTGGACTTTACGCTGCACCAATTGGGGTCATTTCTCGTTCACACGAAGCTGAATTTGCTGTGTCTTTAAGATCAATGCGTATTACTAATAAAAGTGCAACACTTTACGCTGGAGCAGGTATTGTCAAAGGGTCAACAGGAGAGTCTGAATACGAAGAAACAAAAACAAAATTTAGACCAATGTTAAACGTACTGGAGGCATTAGAATGACACATCAAAAACATCTCACAGAGCAAGTGTTTACACTTGTTGATGGTCTATATAGTAAAGGTGTGAGTGAGGTTGTTATTAGTCCAGGATCTCGTTCGACACCACTTGCGATTGCGTTTGAACTTCATCCGTATATTAAAACGTATATTCACCCAGACGAACGCGGCGCAGGTTTTTTCGCACTTGGATTAAGTAAAGTAAGTAAACGACCGGTGAGTTTACTCTGTACGTCTGGGACAGCTGCGGCAAACTACACACCAAGTGTGTCAGAAGCAGGGTTAATGCATATACCGTTAGTTGTGTTAACGTCAGATAGACCTCATGAATTAAGACAAGTCGGTGCACCGCAAGCGATTAACCAGACAAATATGTTTACAAACTATGTAAAATACGAAACAGAACTGCCGATCGCAGATAACAGTGATACAAATATATCTCATGTGTTTGATAGAGTACTTCAAGCAAGTCAATATTTTTATGGTATTAATAAAGGGCCAGTGCATATTAATGTTCCAGTAAGAGAACCGTTAATGCCAGACGTCAGTCGTACAGATTTATTTTATCGTGAACAACAGTTAGAAAATTCTGTGACATACAATACGGACATCGAACCGCTCGTTGGAAATGGATTAGTGATTATTGGTGAAACAGATTATAGTTTTGACGATTTTGATTTTGATCAATATAAAAACTTAACATTTATCATGGATCCTAGAATTGATAATCGTACGGAGTTAAGTCATGTTGTTACAACTCACGATCTTATTTTTATGAATTTAACAAAAGAACAAGAAGAAAATTTAAATCATCGATTTGACTTTATCGTTCGTATTGGTGAAGCTGTGACTTCAAAATCGACGAACCAGTTTTTAAAACGTACGACTTTACCACAAATATTAATTAGTGAATTTAACGATGTAAAAACATTTCCGAAAACACCGAACAAAGTTTACGTTGGAAATGTTAAAGAGACGTTAAAATCATTATTTATTGAATCTGATTACTCAGACAATGTCCTTTATAATCTCGATAAAAAAATAAAAGTACTTATTGAAGAAACAATGGAAGATTATACTGATGAAGGGCGTTATATGTATGAAATTATTAAAAATACGTATCGTACGCGCCGAGTCTTTTTATCGAGTAGTATGCCGATTCGTGACTTTGAAAGATATGACGTATTTAATCAGTTAAAAATATATTCAAATCGCGGTGCAAACGGAATTGACGGTGTTGTGTCGAGTGCGTTTGGAGTTGCGACTAAAGAAGATATGACACTCATTATTGGGGATGTTGCGTTAAATCATGATTTAAATGGTCTTCTAATGTCAAAATTAGAAAATATTGACGGAACAGTCATTTGCTTTAACAATAATGGAGGTAATATATTTAGTTACTTACCGCAAAAAGAGCACGACGTCTATTTTGAACGGCTATTTGGAACACCACTTAATTTAGATTTTTCACATGCTGCAAAACTGTATGGTTTTAATTATCATTTGGTAAACTCACCTGAAGACTTAACAGAAGAGTTATTAAATCAAACAGGTAGAGTATTCATAGAAATTAAAACAGATAGAGATGACAATAAAGTGCAGCATAATCAACTAAAAGAACAAGTAAAGGATCTCGTAAATGATGCTCGATTTTAACTATGAGTATAATGACCGTAGTAAAAGTGACACACTAATTTTATTGCATGGATTTTTATCAGATATGCGTTCTATGACAGACATTGCATCGGAATTTAGAAACATGAACACATTACTTATCGACTTACCAGGATTTGGTCAAACGAAAAGTATTGGTATCGATTATTCGATGGACGATATCTCAAAGGGGATCGTAAAAATCGTCGACGAGTTGAATTTAGCAAATGTGCACGTCTATGGGTATTCAATGGGTGGACGTGTGGCGATATCACTTTTAGCAAATTATTCTGAGAGATTTAATAAATTTATATTAGAGTCGACATCTCCAGGGATGAGTAAAGCTATTAGAAGAGATAGCCGTATTGAAATTGACGAATTTAGAGCAAAATCTTTAGAGACAGACCTTGAGTCTTTTATTAATGAGTGGGAAGAGTTACCGCTATTTAAAACTCAAAAACTTTTAGATGAAAAATCTTTTTTATTGCAAAGAAAAGAAAGGTTAAGTCAAAATGGTGCTGAAGCGGCAGACAGTTTAAGAAAATATGGCACGGGTATTCAGCCTCATTACTGGGACAAACTAAATAAGAATAACGACGTTTTAATTATTGTCGGTGAAAAAGATGAAAAGTTTGTTAAAATTGGAGATAATATGAATAAGCAATTAAAAAATAGTTGCTTTAAAATAATTAAAAAGTGTGGACATAATGTTCATCTTGAAAATAAAGAGGCATTTATAAAAGAATGTCAGGAATTTTTATCGGAGGGAAAATAATGGCACGCGAGTGGACTACATTAAAAGAATATAAAGAGATTAAATATGAATTTTATAATGGGATTGCGAAAATCACAATTAACCGTCCAGAAGTACGTAACGCATTTACACCATTAACAGTTTCAGAAATGATTGATGCAGTAAGTCGCGCTAGAGACGATGAAAATGTTTCAGTAATCGTATTAACAGGTGAAGGTGATTTAGCATTCTGTTCAGGTGGAGACCAAAAAGTACGTGGACATGGTGGATATGTTGGCGAAGACCAAATCCCACGTTTAAACGTACTAGATTTACAACGTCTAATTCGTGTTACACCAAAACCAGTTGTTGCGATGGTTGCTGGATATGCAATTGGTGGCGGACATGTCTTACATGTGGTCTGTGATTTAACTATCGCAGCAGATAACGCAATCTTTGGCCAAACGGGTCCTAAAGTTGGGTCATTTGATGCTGGATACGGCTCTGGTTACTTAGCACGTATCGTTGGACATAAAAAAGCACGTGAAATTTGGTTCTTATGCCGTCAATACGACGCACAAGAGGCATTAGATATGGGACTTGTAAATACAGTCGTACCATTAGAAGAATTAGAAGATGAAACAGTCAAATGGTGTGAAGATATGATGCAACACTCACCAACAGCACTTCGTTTCTTAAAAGCTGCAATGAATGCAGACACAGATGGATTAGCTGGTCTTCAACAATTTGCTGGAGACGCAACGCTTCTTTATTACACAACGGACGAAGCAAAAGAAGGAAGAGATGCCTTTAAAGAAAAACGCCAACCGGATTTTGATCAGTTCCCTAAATTCCCATAAACTCATAAAGCAAAAGTTCATTTGAACTTTTGCTTTTTTAATGATTCAAGTATGAGTACGATTAAAATAAAAATAATTCGGGTATTGAATGATTACGACTCTTTAGGAGGAATTTTAAATGTCAAACTTACAAAATCCAAGAACTAAATTTGAATATAATGATTTTCCAGAACAACAACAAAGTGGACCTGCTCTGCAAAGTGAAATGACACCAGTCCCAGATACAGGTGAAGAAACTTATACAGGCCATGGTCGTATGAAAGGCCTTAAAGCATTAATTACAGGTGGAGACTCTGGAATTGGCCGTGCGGCAGCGATCGCATATGCTAAAGAAGGTGCGGATGTTGCAATTCAGTACTTGCCTGGTGAGGAAAAAGATGCCAAGGAAGTTGAAGATTTCATTAATAACTTAGGACAAAAAGCAGTTACGTTAAAAGCAAATTTCCGCAATGATGGTGAAGCAGCTAAAGTAGTTAGAGATGCGGTAGAGGCTTTAGGTGGTTTAGACGTATTAGTATTAAACTCAGCAGAGCAATTTGCTCAAGAAAAGTTAGAAGATTTATCGATTGAACAAGTTAAAAATACATTCCAAGTGAATGTTGTAAGTATGTTTGAAGCAGTTAAAGAAGCTGAAAAACATTTAGAATCAGGAGCTTCAATCATTTTAACGACATCTGTAGAATCATTTAACCCTTCAAAACAACTACTCGACTATGCATCAACAAAAGGGGCAATCTCAAACTTAGTAGTAAACTTATCACAATATTTTAATGATAAAGGAATACGCGTCAATGGGGTAGCACCAGGACCAATTTGGACACCACTTCAATTAGATGGTGGTCAGCTAGAAGGAAAAATACCAACATTTGGACAAGGTAGTTTACTTGGTCGTGCAGGACAACCAGTCGAACTCGCATCTGTATACGTACTACTCGGTAGTGAAGAAAGTAGCTACACGACAGGTCAAATTTATGGTATAACTGGTGGGTACAACATTTCGTTATAACTAAATTTGAGAGGAATTGAACGATAGATGAAAGAAAATTTTTGGAATAATCTTCCACGCCCATTTTTCGTTCTAGCACCAATGGAAGATGTCACAGATGTCATTTTCCGTCATGTGGTGAGTGAAGCAGCACGTCCAGATGTCTTCTTTACAGAATTTACAAACTCTGAAAGTTATTGCCACCCTGAAGGTAATAAAAGTGTACGTGGGCGTTTAACATTTACTGAAGATGAACAACCGATGGTCGCACATATTTGGGGAGATAAGCCGGAATTTTTCCGTCAGATGAGTATCGGTATGGCAAAAGCTGGCTTTAAAGGTATCGACTTAAATATGGGGTGCCCAGTGCCAAATGTAGCCGGTGACGGTAAAGGCAGTGGACTAATTTTAAGACCTGAAATTGCTAGTGAACTTATTGAAGCGGCAAAAGCTGGAGGACTTCCAGTTAGTGTAAAAACGAGACTCGGCTATACGTCAATTGATGAGTGGAAGCCATGGTTAACGCATATTCTAAAACAAGATATCGCAAATCTTTCTATTCATTTACGTACAAGAAAAGAAATGAGTAAAGTCGATGCCCACTGGGAATTAATTCCAGAAATTAAGGAGTTACGTGATGAAATCGCACCAAACACATTACTTACGATAAACGGAGACATTCCGGATCGTAAAACAGGGTTAGAACTTGTAGAAAAGTACGGTGTAGATGGTGTAATGATTGGTCGCGGAATTTTTCATAATCCATTTGCATTTGAAAAAACACCAAAAGAACATTCAAGTGAAGAACTACTTCAGTTACTTCATTTACACCTTGATTTACACGACAAATACTCAAAAGAACTAGAAGAACGCCCGTTTCAAGCGTTACACAGATTCTTTAAAATATATGTCAAAGGATTTAGAGGAGCAAGTCAGTTAAGACATGCATTAATGAGTACGAAAGATACAGATGAAGTTCGTGATATGTTACGAGAATTTAAAGAACAACAAGAGAGTGAATAATAAAAAATGCCGTCCTATTTAAGGACGGCATTTTTGATAGAAATCACCATATACTCCCCAATAAAATATAAATTATATATAATTGATTTGATAGGATAAATACTTACTTATAGAATATATGTATAAAGAAAGTGAATGATGAAAATTTAGGATATAGTCGTACTGTTTTTAATCATCGTATATGTATTTCTCAATACTAATAATTCTTGGTGAATTATTAATCATTTTAAAAAATTAAGAAGAGAAATGTAGCGTTTCGTTGATGCAAATGCGTTTTGTGTGAAATAGTTTTTATTAATTTTACATAAAAGTGACTTGTATAAAGAGGTTGCTTGTTTCGTTGACACAAAAGGCGTAATCGTACATGAAATGACAGGTGCTTTAATACAAAAGCGATTTGTATAAAATTAAATTATTTAATTTGATGCAAAATATTATAATGACATTATTTTGATAAAAAAATCGACTTTATTATAAAAAGATGATTAATTATTTAAAGGAGATGTTTTTATGAATGCAGGTGTAAATGCATCGGAAGCTGTAGCAAGCGGAGGTTTTTCACAATGGTTTATCATTATTCTAGTAATAATTAATATTGGGATAAGTTATTATCAATTTAAGCAAACGTCAAAAATTAGAGAACGTGAGATTGAAGATCATAATATTCGACATAGGGAAATGCTTAAAGAGCAACGTGAGCAATTTGATAAGCAATTACAACAAATGAAAGAACAACATGCAAAAGAACTAGAAGTGAATGTAGTTGTAGAATCTCAAAAGGATAGAATTGAAGATATCCGTCAATTGACTAATGATTATTTATTAAGAATTAGTGAGTTAAAAAAGGCTGTTTATAATAACTTACTTCATCGTATTCGTGACGAAGAAGATTTCAAAAGAAATTTACAATCAATTAATGAAAGTTATTTTGAATTAACATATCTAGTACTTGAAGCAAAAAATTTACTTGAATTTAGGTTATCAGAAATAGAGAAAACAGATTATTTAATTCAAGATACGAATAATCTTTATAATAAAACAAAGATGACTCCAATTGAAATTTTGAATTGTGACACGTTTAAGACACCAGATGGTGGTGAATTTCCACTCGAATATAAAGGAGATTTTACGCGTAAAAAATATAATAACGAACAAAACACAGCAAGACAACAACTATTCGATGAAACAAGTGATTATTTAAAATCACAGTGGAGTAGTCTATACAATAAAATCAATTCTCCTGAAGTATAAATTAATCAAAAAATATCCCCTTAAGTTATAGACTTAAGGGGATAAGTTTTATTCTTCACTTGCACGCACTGCGTTATGGTGGACGTCTGTAACGTCGTCATCGTCTTCAAGTGCGTCAATAATATTTTCTAATGTTTCGTAGTCTTCATCGCTTAATGAGACTGTGTTCATTGGAATCATTGTTAGCTCGCTTTGTGCGAGTGTGAATCCTTCTTCTTCAAGGTAATCTCGTACTTGTGCGAAATCTGTTTGTTCTGTAAAGATTTCAAATACTTCTTCACTCGTTTCTAACTCTTCAGCGCCCGCTTCAAGTACTTCCATTAACATCGTATCTTCGTCGACGTCTGTCGTACTACGTTCGATAGCGATGTAACCTTTTCTTTCGAACATATAACTTACAGATCCAGCTTCTCCAATATTTCCACCGTTTTTATTGTAAGCAATACGTACGTTTGTGTTTGTACGGTTACGGTTGTCTGTTAATGCTTCTGTTAAAATACCAACACCGCTTGGGCCATAACCTTCGTACATAACTGGATCATAATCTTCTCCAGCTCCAGATGTTGTCGCTTTATCAATCGCACGTTTGATGTTGTCTTTTGGCATATTTTCAGCACGTGCACGGTCCATAGCTAATCGAAGTGCTGGGTTAGTATCCGTGTCACCGCCACCTTGTTTTGCTGCCATGTAAATTTCGCGTGATAATTTTTGGAAAATTTTACTACGCTTTTTATCTTGCGCACCTTTACGTTGTTTAATGTTATTCCACTTTGAATGGCCTGCCATAATTTCGTCTCCCTCGTTATTTGTTAATTATAATTTAGCATTTTTTTCACTTAATGTCTAAATGATACGAGTAAATATATCTTTTTGATATAATAGGAGAGTTGGAGGAGTGTTTGAATTGAACAAATGGTTAATAGAGAATGCTAAAAAATATCCAGACAAACTCGCAATCATTTACGAAAATGATTCTCTTACATATAAAAATTTACAAGATAAAGTACATGAACTTTCTAAAAAACTTCCTAATATTAAAAGAGTCGGGGTATATATAGATAATAGTTTAGATAGTGCGGTTTTAATTCATAGTTTAATTGAACGGCATATTGAAATTGTCACGATTAATACAAGACTTTCAGCTAAAGAGATTAACAATCAACTGAGTGACGTAAATGTTGATACGATTTTTTCAACAATTGTTTCAGGTGTATTAGACGATGTAGAAGCTAAAGTATTTGATTATAACGATCTATTAAATTTAAAAGAAGTAGAATATGAAAAATTAGATGCGAATGATGATGATATATTATCAATTATGTTTACAAGTGGTACAACCGGGCGTCCAAAAGCTGTGACGCAAACTTATTTAAATCACTACGCATCACATTTAAATGCGAAAAAGGGTTTGAAATATGATTCAAATAGTACGTGGCTGATGGTGAATCCAATTTTTCATATTTCTGGATTCTCGATATTAATGCGTGCAATTATTTCAGGATGTACGTTAATTATTCATAATAAGTTTAATACTAAACATGTACTCGATGTAATCGAACAGCAAAAAGTCACACATACGTCGTTTGTACCAGTCATGCTCAGTAGAATAATGAGTGATGAAAATGTAGACAAAAAAGATTTAAGTAGTTTACAGGCAATTTTAATGGGCGGGGCGAACACGACACCAAAGCTATTGAAATCTGCGATATCGTTAAATTTACCAGTATATAATAGTTTTGGAATGACTGAAACGTGCTCACAAATTGTTATTATTTCTCATGATGATGAAAAAATATTATCCGGTACTGTTGGTAAAGTAAATGATAATATCTATGTTAATGAAAACAGTGAATTACTCGTTAAAGGCCAAAACGTAACTAACGGTTATTTAAATGCTGAAATCAATATTGAAGATGAATTTTTTAATACTGGAGATATTGCAGCAGTAGAAGATGGTTACTTATACATTTTAGATCGTAGAGATGATTTAATAATAAGTGGTGGGGAGAATATATACCCTAAAGAAATTGAAGATGTCGTATTAAAGTATACTGATTTAAATGCATGTGTTGTCGTTAAAAAAGACGATGATAAATGGGGACAAGTCCCTGTATTAATCGTTGAAGAGAAAGTGAACAATAGTACGTTAGAAGCATTATTTAATAAGTATTTAGCACGATTTAAACATCCAAAAGAAGTGATTATTGTTGACGAAATAAAATATACGCCGTCTGGTAAAATTTCTAGAAAATTAAACCGAGAGGCGTATATCGACTAATTATTTTCTCTTTTTTGGTGGAACTGGATCAAAGCCGCCTTCATGAAACGGATGACATTTTAAAATGCGACGTGTCGCTAAATAGCTGCCTTTAATTGCACCGTGTTCTTCAACTGCTTCTATTGCATACTGAGAACACGTTGGATAAAATCGACACGTCGGTGGAGACATTGGAGAAATATATCTTTGGTAAAAACGAATCATTTTTAAAATTAATTTTTTCATAAACACCATCTTTTCTAATTAAATTTAATATATCGAACGTATTAAAAAATATCAATTGAGGTGAACTCATGAAACAATTTAATGATGAGAATGGAAATTTAGTCGAATTATTTTTTGACGAATCAATTGAAGCAAAGCATTGTCTTGCAATCCCGACATATAAAAATCAGTATGTCTTTACGAAACATAAAAAAAGAGGAATAGAGTTTCCAGGTGGAAAAGTAGAAGCGGGAGAAACGACAATAGATGCTCTAAAACGTGAAGTTTATGAAGAAACCGGAGGAATCATAAAAAATACCGAGTATCTAGGGACTTATAAAGTTTACGAAGAGTATCCATTTTTTAAAGCAGTGTATAAAGTGAGTTTATCTAATATAGAAAATAAAAATGATTACTTAGAAACAAATGGCGCTGTATTATATGACTCAGTTGAAGATATAAATGAAGCGGATAAAAGCATCTTATTAAAAGATGATTGTATTATGTATTTGTATAAAAAAGCTAAAAATAAAAACGCAAATTGATTCCAAAATCAATTTGCGTTTTTTCTATGGATTAAAATCCACCTTTTTCAGCGATTTCTTTTACGTCATCACCGAACTTTTTAAAGTTTTCTTTAAATGATTCAATTAAGTTATTTGCTTTTTCGTCATAAGCAGCTTTATCTTCCCAAGTATCTTTAGGATTTAATACTTCGCTTGGTACACCTTCAATTTCTGTTGGAATTTGTAGACCAAATACATCATCTGTAACGAATTCATGGTTTTTAAGCTCGCCTTCAACCGCATCTGAAACCATTTTACGTGTGTATTTTAAGTTCATACGTTCCCCAACACCGTACTCTCCACCAGTCCAGCCAGTGTTTACAAGGTATACTGACACATCGTGCTTGTCGATTAATTCACCAAGTTTGTCTGCATATACTGATGCATGTAATGGTAAGAATGGTGCACCGAAACAAGTTGAGAATACAGGCTCAGGAGTCGTTACACCGCGCTCAGTACCTGCAAGTTTTGATGTAAATCCACTTAAGAAGTGATACATTGCTTGTTCTTTTGTTAATTTTGCGATTGGAGGAAGTACTCCGAATGCATCAGCTGTTAAGAAAACGATTGTTTTTGCATGTCCTGCTTTTGATGGTAATACCGCATTGTCAATATGGTTAATTGGATATGCAGCACGTGTATTTTCTGTGAGAGAATTATCATTATAATCAGGGTTTCTTTCATCGTCTAAAATAACGTTCTCTAATACACTGCCAAACTTAATTGCACGGTAAATTTCAGGTTCATTTTCTTCAGATAAATGAATGGCTTTTGCGTAGCATCCGCCTTCAATATTAAATACACCGTGTTCATTCCAACCATGCTCGTCGTCACCAATTAGGCCGCGTTTTGGATCTGCTGAAAGTGTTGTTTTACCAGTTCCAGATAATCCGAAGAATAGTGCAACGTCGTCTTTTTCACCAACGTTTGCTGAACAGTGCATACTTAAAATATCATTTTGTGGTAGTAAGAAATTCATCACAGAGAAGATAGACTTTTTCATTTCCCCTGCGTATTCTGTTCCACCGATTAAAACAATTTGTTTTTCAAAGTTTACTAAGATAAATGTTTCTGAATTTGTTCCATCTACTGCTGGATCTGCTTTAAATGATGGAGCTGAAACGATTGTGAAGTCCGGAGAAATGTTTAAACCTTCTTCTTTTGTTTCAGGATCAATGAATAATGCTTTAACAAATAAGTTATGCCACGCGAATTCGTTTACGACACGAATATTTAAGCGTGTATCTTCGTCTGCACCTGCGTAACCATTAAAGACGAAGAGTTCTTCTTTGTCGTCTAAGTAATTTAATACTTTTTCAAGTAAAGCATCAAATACGTCACCACTAATTGGTTTGTTAACTTCGCCCCAATCAACAGTATCTCTAGTTACGTCATCTTCAACGATGAAGCGGTCTTTTGGGCTTCGTCCAGTATATTTACCAGTTGTAGCAGTAAAAGCACCATTACTAGCGACTTTACCTTCGTTTCTTCTTGAAGCGGCTTCAACGAGTTCTGCACGAGATAATTGATTGTTCGTTGAATCTTTTTTAACAAGTGCTTCGATTTTATTTACAGAGTTTGACATTATATTAGTTGCCTCCAAAAATTAATTATCATTATTAGTTTATTATAACATGATAAAAGATTCCAATGAATCACAATATATTTTAAAAGTACTTGAAAACTTCTATTATTATGTGTATTGTTATAGACAAGTTATCTCTTATCAAGAGTCGGTGGAGGGAGTACCCCCTATGAAGCCCAGCAACCCCTTCGATTAAGAAGTATGGTGCTAAAGGTTGCAGAAATAGTTATTTCTGATCGATAAGAGAAAAGGGTGGCCTTTTCTCTATGTGTTGAGAAAAGGTTTTTTTAATGTAAGAGATAGCTAATAAAATAGTTGAGGAGAAAATATATGGAACGTAGATTATTTACGTCAGAATCAGTTACAGAAGGACATCCAGATAAAGTCGCAGACCAAATTTCAGATGCGATTTTAGATGAGATTATTAAAGACGATAAAGATGCACGTGTGGCTTGTGAAACAGTTGTTAATACGGGACTAGCAATGATTGTTGGAGAAATATCAACGTCTACTTATGTCGACATCCCTAAAATTGTTAGAAATACAGTAAAATCTATTGGTTATACGAACGCTGAGTTTGGCTACGATTATAAAACGATGTCAGTACTTACAGGAATCGACGAGCAGTCTCTAGATATCGCACAAGGTGTAGATGGTGAAGGTGATAACGAGTCTAAAGAAAAAGGGACAACTGGGGCAGGGGACCAAGGCTTAATGTTTGGTTATGCTACAGACGAGACTGAGGAATTTATGCCATTACCAATTACACTCGCGCATAAACTCGCGCGTCGTCTAACAGAAGTACGTAAAAATGATGTTTTAGATTATCTTCGTCCAGACGGAAAAACTCAAGTGACTGTTGAGTACGACGAAAATGATACACCACTACGCATCGATACAATCGTTGTTTCATCTCAACACGATGAAAAAGTGTCTCATGAAAAAATTAAGTCAGACATTAAAGAAGAGGTTATTGACTTTATTATTCCTGAAGAATTAGTGGATGAAAACACACGTATTATTATTAATCCGACGGGTCGATTTGTCATCGGTGGCCCTCACGGAGATGCAGGGTTAACAGGACGCAAAATTATTGTAGATACTTATGGTGGATACGCTAGACACGGTGGTGGCGCATTTAGTGGTAAAGATCCGACAAAAGTTGACCGTTCTGCAGCTTACGCAGCAAGATACATTGCGAAAAATATTGTCGCAAGTGGACTCTCAAAGCAATGTGAAATACAGTTATCATACGCGATTGGAGTCGCTGATCCAGTCTCTATCTCAGTGAATACATTTGGTACTGGTAAGCTTGAAGACTATAAAATTGCTGAAGCAATTCGTAAAGAATTCAAGTTAACACCAGACGGTATTATTAAAATGTTAGATTTACAGCGTCCAATTTATAAGCAAACAGCAAGCTACGGTCATTTTGGTCGACATGACATTGATTTACCATGGGAAAAACTTGATAAGACAGATGTTTTAAAATCTTATTTAAACTAGCTTTACAGCCACTTTAAGTGGCTGTTTTATTTTTATTTCTATTAATTAATTGCTATAATTAATAAAGTTAAATAGAAAAGGAGAGATTATATGTCTACAGATATATTAACAGAGCCACTTTTTATAATTGTTGCGGCTTTACTTGTAATCATAGCAATTTCATTTTTAATCTATTACATAAAGCATCGTAATGAAGTTACAGAAAATGAAAAATTATTTAAAAATAAAGAAGCGACACTCATTGAAAATTATGAAAAAACACAGGAAGATGAGCGTATGGCTCATAAAAAAGAGTTATCAAATTTAAATGAAAAATATCTAGAAGATACAACATTGTTAAACAATAAATTATCGAGTTTACAACAGTTTACTGTCGATAAGGGTGAATATTTGACAGATCTTGCGTTACTAAACTTTAAAAATAAACTCGTCACTGAAGAAAGAATTCGTGAATCAGATATGTATATTCTTTCTAATATTTACTTACCATCTAGAAACTTTACGAATACGCGTAAAATTGATCATCTTGTTTTAACACGTACAGGAATTTACTTAATTGACTCTAAATATTGGAGTGGACATATTTTACATGGAGTGACAGATGAGCAGTTCGATGAAATCCCATATTTAGAAGGAATTTTCCAACTCTTAAACTTAGATTCGCAAAAAGAACAAACGCTAATTTTTGAAAAAGAAAATGATGAAAAAGTATCTGTTAATTATTATAACGACACAATAAAAGAAACAGAAACAACTGCTGAAAAGCTTAGAAACGTACTTAAATTACAATTTGATGTTGTACCAATCATTTACTTTAACCCTAAAGATAATGGTGGACATACGATTATGAATTATTCTACAAATGGGAATACAAAAGTAATTGTTGGTACTGAGCAGCTTGAAGACTACTTTAATAAGCATGTCTTCCAAGGGCGTTTCCAATATACTGTTAAAGATTTAGATGAAATCGCTGAATCACTGATGCGATTAAACCCATAAAAAAACTCATCTTAGTTTAAAACTAAGATGAGTTTTTATTTTGTTACGAATATTCCAAGGTAAAAAAATAAAAGAGCAGTTATAAATGTTCCAAGTGTATATAAAAGAAGGTGACTGTATTTTTTATCTTTTAAAAGAATGTACTGGTCTTTAGTGAATGTAGAATACGTCGTAAATCCGCCTAAAAAACCGAGCATCATTAAATTAAAAAAGTCACTGCCATACATAACACTTTGAAATAATATACCAGTTAAGAATCCACCGATACTATTTACAAAAAGAGTGCCGAGTATTGATTTTGGAAATGTTTCTGTGATGTAATCTCTTACTACTGCACCAATTCCAGCGAGTAGTAGAATGACTAAAAAGTTAAGCATCCCGGTCACCTCTTAATTCTTGTATTTTAATACCGAATATAAACATTATTAATCCAAGTGTCATAGAAACGAATAAGTAAAGTGTGGATAAAAGAAAATCTCCACGTTCAAATAATGACGAAAGTTCTAATGTTAAACTTGAAAATGTTGTGAATGCACCAAGACAACCTGTTATAAAAATAAGTGCATTTTCTTTATATTTAAATCGATTAAAAATTATACCGAGTAAAAAAGCACCGAGTAAGTTTATAACGAGTGTTGACGTTATAAATGGGACATCAAAAAAACTAATTCCATAAATTGTTGTTACTCTAAACAACCCCCCAAGTAGTCCACCTAAAAATACATAGACATAACGGTTATACTTCATTTAAATCACCTATTAAAATAAATAAAAGGTACGGAATTTTCCGTACCTTTTTCTATTATATTACTTTTTAAAAAGTTTTGTTGCGAAAAGTCCTGCACCGACCGCACCAGCAGCTACAGCACCAATTTTAAACTTCTTATTGTGCGTTACTGATTTAACGAGTAAATTTAAATTTTGAGGACGTTCTGCAAGACGTCTCATAAAGTAAGCGTACCAATCATTACCGTAGGGTACGTAAACTGTGAAGTTATATCCTTCATCGACAATTTCTTTTTGATAGTCGCTTCTAAATCCATATAACATTTGGAACTCAAATTTATCGTGAGAAATATCGTTTGCTTCAACAAAATCAATCACACGGTTTATAATGTTATGATCATGTGTTGCGATAGAAGTAAATCCTTCACCATGTGTTAAGCGATATTTAATAAGTTCAAAGAAGTTCCCATCAATATCATTTTTAGACTGGTAAGCGATATTTGGGTCTTCTTTGTACGCACCTTTTACTAAACGTAAACGCACGTCTTTATATTTTTCAACGTCAAACATACTATCAAATAGGTAACTTTGAATTACAGTACCAACATTATCGTAATCTTTAAGTAATTCATCTAACACTTTTAAGGTCTTTTCTTTAGAAGCGTAGTTTTCCATGTCAATATTGACGAATATATTACCTGACTTTTTCGCCATATCCATTATTTCACGCATGTTTTCTAGGACATAGTCATCGCCTAAATTTAGACCGAGTTGTGTTAATTTTACTGAGAAATGCGCATTAAGATTATTATCGTAAATCGCTTCCATCATTTCTAAAATTAAACCTTTTTCGTATTCTGCTTGCGCACGATCTTCGATGAATTCTCCTAGGTTGTCAACAGTTACAGACATACCTTTTTGATTTAATTCACGAATTTTATCAACCGTATCCGATGTTTTAACTCCGCCAACAACGTGTTGAGCGCCAAAACGTAAGCCCATTTTTTTCGTCGCGTCGTTTACCGGTTTGATTTCAGATAAATTAATAAAAAAATCACGTAATACTGCCATTGTAAAATTCCCCCAAAAAATTTATAAAATATTAATTAAAACTACCCTTTGTAATGTGGAATATGATTGACGTATGTTTCATTAATACGTTTCATTTCCTTTAAATCGTTTTCATTTAACTCTCTAATAACTCTTGCTGGTCGTCCAAACGCTAACGTGTTCGGTGGAATTTGTGTATTTCCAGTGACGAGTGAACCTGCGCCTATAAATGCGCTTTCACCAATGACCGCACCATCTAATATTGTTGAGTCCATTCCGATTAAAGCACCATGTTTAATTGTACAACTATGTAATGTCACTCTATGTCCAACTGTTACATTGTCTTCCAAAATGAGTGGCATATTTGGAGATTGGTGAAGAACTGAATTGTCCTGCACATTTGTATAATTGCCAATTTTAACAGGTGCAATATCTCCACGTACAACGGTTCCAAACCATATTGACGCGTGTTGGCCAATCGTTACGTCTCCTATAATTGTAGCATTATCTGCTATAAAAGTGCTATCATGAATTTTTGGAAAGTGTTCTTTGTATTTTAAAATCATCATTAACGCACCTTTCACTTTGTTATAATAATATAATATCAAAGATTTTTTAAAATGTAAGGAGAAAAAATATGTGGAAATGGGAAATTGAAGGTAAGGCGAAAGGAATTGTTGTCATCTTACATGATATGTTAGAGCATCATGAATATTATTTAGACTTAATTTCAAAATTTAATAGTGAGGGATATCACGCACTTATTGGAGATTTACCTGGTCACGGACAAACAACGCGCATTAATAAAGGTCATGTTGATGATTTTAAGCAATACATCGACCGACTAAAAGAGTGGGTCGATGATGCGAGCCTTTACGAATTGCCGATTATCGTTGTCGGTCAAGGTCTTGGTGGACTGATAGTAACTGAGGCCTTAAAAGAAGGCGAGTTAAATATTGATGGTGCAGTTTTATTAAATCCGTTATATACGTTCAAGCAGTCATTTATGAACCGTAAAAATTTATTAAAATCGTCGATTCGTTTAACGAGCGACAACTCTAAATTTAAACTCGGCATTCGTATGGATAGCTTTACTACGGATAAAAAGGTTTTAGAACAATATAAAAATGACGATCTTCTCATTAAAGAAGTGAGTTATCACTGGTACACTGCAATTAACAATCGTATGAATGATATTAAAGATACGATGAATGAAGTAAACGTACCAGTACTTAGCATTCACTCTAACGAAAATGATATTGTTGATGTCGACAGAAACGTTAAGATTTTAAAAGAAATCGATTCAGATTATTTAAAACTTGTTCGTCTAAATAATATTGAACATGGTATTTTCCAAAGAGAAAATGTAAATGTTCCGTTTTACCATGTCAAACGTTTCTTAGAAGATTTAAACTATCATATTGGATTTATCGATTAAGTCTTCTACGTTCAATTACAATTATAAATGGTGCATTGTTTTTTTGATTAATGAAGCGGTACATTAAAACATTATAAAAATGTTGATCTAGTGACTCAGCGAATTCTAGAACGGCACGTTTTTCATCTTTACCATTTTTATGACCGTGGTAAATTGTAATAATCACACGTCCTCCAACTGATAATTTTGAGAGGATACGATTAATCGCTACAATCGTTGAATGACTGAGAGTTGTGATTGTTTTATCGGCATTTGGTAAAAACCCTAAGTTAAACATAGCGACATCTATGTCTCTATCTACGTATTTTAGGACGTTTTCGTGACTGTCGTTTATGAGCGCTAAATTTTCAATGTGTTTATGATTTGAAACTTTTTCTTTAGTCGATTCAATCGCTTGTTGCTGAATATCAAACGCATATACTTTACCTTTAGAAATATTATCGAGTAAAAATAGTGTGTCGTTACCATTTCCGCTCGTTGCGTCAACTGCGATTGAATGACTGTGTAATATGTCTAAAGCGAACTGTTTACTTTGATCAAGTACTCTATTTAACATTGTGACCTCCAAAATAATAATCGTATTTAATTATAGTATATAAAAGGATGAACGTAATGGAAGTCATTAAAGAGTTTCCGATTGGCCGGTTAAAAATTGAAACAAAAAACAATAAAATTATTAAAATTGTCGAAGTAAAAGAGCCTATAACAAATACAAATGATGAATTATTAAATAGAGTCATCCGAGAGCTAAATGAATATTTTATCGGAAAGAGAAAAGACTTTTCTTTTTCAGTTGAACTTACCGGGACAGAATTTGAAAAGACTGTGTTAAGGCATCTTATGGACGTTGCTTATGGAAACTTGACATCTTATAGTGAACTTGCTGAAAATGTAAAAAGTAAAACGTACAGTAGGGCTGTTGCAAGAGTAGTCGCAAATAATCAGTTACTTATTATCGTCCCATGTCACAGAGTAGTGAGAAAAGACGGTAATATCGGAGGGTTTCGTTTAGGAGAAGAAAATAAACGATATCTTTTAAATTTAGAAAAGAAGTTTGCATAAAGAGAGAAAACAAATTATAATAATTTTAAGGAAATAGTAATGAACGTATGATTTTTAGAGAGTTAGTGAGTGGTGAAAACTAACATCAGAAATTCATGAACTCGTCCGGTTTAAATTTAAAATTCTAAATGAAGTTGCACACTTATGTGAATGCGGGTGGTACCGCGGTCTTATAGATCGTCCCAATGTCTTTTGACATTGGGATTTTTTATATATTTAGGAGGAAAGTAAATGTCATATAATCATCGTAAAATTGAAGAAAAATGGCAAAATTATTGGTTAGATAACAAAACGTTTAAAACTGACACAAGTGACTTTAGCAAAGAGAAATATTACGTATTAGATATGTTCCCTTATCCTTCAGGTTCAGGACTACACGTTGGTCACCCAAAAGGATATACAGCAACAGATATTTTAGCGCGTTATAAACGTATGGAAGGATATAATGTCCTGCACCCAATGGGATGGGATGCATTTGGTTTACCAGCAGAGCAGTACGCGATTGACACTGGTAATGACATTCATGAATTTAATGAAAAAAACATTGATAATTTCCGTCGTCAAATTCAAGAACTTGGTTTCTCTTACGACTGGGACCGTGAAATTAATACGACAGATTCAAATTATTACAAATGGACACAGTGGATTTTTACTAAATTATATGAAAAAGGACTTGCATATGTCGATGAAGTGCCAGTGAACTGGTGTCCAGCACTCGGTACAGTGCTTGCAAATGAAGAAGTTATCGATGGATTATCAGAACGTGGAGGGCATCCAGTCATTCGTAAACCAATGCGTCAATGGGTGTTAAAAATTACTGAGTACGCAGATCGTTTACTTGAAGATTTAGACGACTTAGATTGGCCAGAATCATTAAAAGATATGCAGCGTAACTGGATTGGTCGTTCTGAAGGTGCGAATGTAACGTTTGAAATTAAAGATAGTAGCGAAACATTTACAGTATTTACGACGCGACCAGATACGTTATTCGGGTCAACATACGCGGTGCTCGCACCTGAACATGATTTAGTAGAAAAGATTACGACTGACGATCAAAGAGAATCAGTCGAAGAATATGTTGAAAAAGCATCACATAAATCAGATTTAGAACGTACAGAGCTTCAAAAAGATAAAACAGGAGTCTTTACTGGAAGCTATGCGGTGAATCCATTTAGTGGTGAAACGATGCCGATTTTTGTCGCGGATTATGTTCTTGTATCTTACGGAACAGGTGCAATTATGGCAGTGCCAGGACATGACGACAGAGACTTTGAATTTGCTGAAAAATTCGATTTAGAAATTAAACGTGTCGTTGATAGTGAAGAAGAATTACCATATACTGGCGACGGTCATCATGTAAATTCAAGTTTCTTAGACGGATTAAACAATGAAGAAGCAATTAAAAAAGCAATCGACCATTTAGAAGAGTTAAAAGCCGGAGAGGCGAAAGTAACATACAAGTTACGCGACTGGCTATTCTCTAGACAACGTTACTGGGGAGAACCAATTCCAATTATTCACTGGGAAGACGGCACATCATCGGCAGTACCTGAAGATGAATTACCATTAGAACTACCAAAGATGGATCAAATTAAACCGTCAGGTACAGGTGAATCACCACTTGCAAACAATGAAGAATGGTTAACAGTTATCCGCGAAGACGGAGTTAAAGGACGCCGTGAAACAAACACGATGCCTCAATGGGCGGGGTCTTGCTGGTATTACATTCGTTATATCGATCCAACGAATGATGAATTAATTGCAGACCCAGAAAAATTAAAACACTGGTTATCTGTTGATTTATACGTTGGTGGAGCAGAACACGCTGTACTTCACTTACTATACGCTAGATTCTGGCATAAATTCTTATATGACTTAGGTGTTGTACCTACAAAAGAACCGTTCCAAAAGTTATTTAACCAAGGAATGATTCTTGGAGAGGGTAACGAAAAAATGTCTAAATCTAAGGGTAACGTTGTGAATCCAGATGACATTACTAAAAGTCACGGAGCGGACACACTGCGTCTATACGAAATGTTTATGGGACCGTTAGACGCTTCAGTTGAATGGACGACAACAGGTGTAGACGGTGCAAGAAGATTCTTAGACCGTGTATGGAGACTTTTAATTGATGAATCTGGACAACTAAGAGAGACAGTTGTAAACGAAGAAACAGTTAAACTCGACAAAGTTTATAACGAGACGATTAAAAAAGTAACTGAAGACTTTGATAACATGCACTTTAACACAGCAATCTCACAAATGATGGTATTTGTAAATGAGGCGTATAAGGTAGATGAAATTTCTATTGATTATGCTAAAGGTCTCGTAAAAGTACTTTCACCAATCGCACCACATATTGCTGAAGAGCTATGGGAAAAATTAGGTGAAACAGATACAATCTCATATGCTAAATGGCCAACATTTGATGAGTCAAAACTCGTTGAAGATGAAGTAGAAATTCTCGTTCAGGTGCTCGGTAAACCAAAAGCACGTATTATGATGGATCCAACGTTAAGTAAAGATGAAATAGAAAAAATCGCATTAAACGATGAAAAAGTGAAAGAAGCAATTGAAGGAAAAACAATTCGAAAAGTAATTGTCGTACCTGGAAAGCTTGTCAATATCGTAGCGAATTAATAGAAAACCCCTTAAGTTTAACAACTAAACTTAAGGGGTTTTATTATCAATTAAACAATTATAAGGTTTTCCTAAATTTTTTTGATTAAAAATTTTTTAAATAAAACGATGCTAATAAATAAGCAAGACATTGTAATAAAAGGGAGTAGTGTACTAATTAACATGTCATCACTCCTAAGTTTAAAGTGATTTAATTATACATGTTATTAAAATAAAAAGAAAGCGTTTTTTTTAGATTATACTAAAAAACCTCATTTTAAATGAGGTTTTCCTAAAATTAATCTTCTTTTATTTCAGCATCGAGCATTTGTTGTTTAAGTGATTGATCGTAAAACGCTAAACTATACTGTGCGTAACTTGTAATATACGGGTTATCCATTTCGGTGTAGACAAATAATTGTTCAATGACACTTGTCACAAGATGTGGGAGTGCATCTGTTCTAAAGTTTTTGTTTAAAACTCTAGATAAGATGAGTACATTACTTTTAATTAAATGTTCTAACACTTTCACTAAGCCGTCGTAATATTCTTCATGACTAAACGGAAGTGCTTTAATTAGATGTGTTTCTCTATCGACATATTCATCCAATGCTCTTAATATTTTTTCATGTGTTTCTTTTTGAGATTCTGTATAATCGTACGTTTCAAACAGTTCTGGTGTTGATCTAAATAATGCATGCATTGCATAGTAATCATCAAGTGGCACTGGGTTTTTATCATCATCTAAACGATATGATACGACCTGTTCATAGCTCATCGCGAGTAGCATATGTTCAACGTGATTACGAATGAGTTCGTTTAAATGTTCTGGTAAAATCGTTTTTTGTTTTAAAATTTGATTTTCTAAAAATTTTAAACGACCATTTGTTTCTTTCATTAGAGGTAAAATATGTTCTTCTCTATATTCTAAAGATGAATAATTCGGAGCATTTTTTAATTGTTTCATAATAACTAATAACCTTCCTTAACTTTTAATTTTCGAGTGAGTGTAAACCTGCAACATAGCCAGTGACTAGTGCACTTGTGATGTTATATCCGCCAGTATAACCATGAATATCTAGCACTTCACCTGCAAAATGCAGTCCATTTACAATTTTACTTTCCATCGTTTTCGGGTTAATTTCTTTTAAGTTAACACCGCCACCTGTAACAAATGATTTTTCAATTGACTGAGTGCCATTTACTTTAAATTGAAATGACTTTAAAAATGTTAGTATTTTATTTTTAGAGTTGTTGTCAAAGTTATGGCCAGTCATCGTTGTATCTAGGTTTAGGTGTTTAAACATAAATTCGACAAGTCGATTTTCTAATTGCTGCTTTAAAATATTTTGAATGGACTTATCTTTTTGTTTATTGACATGTTCATCTAAATTATGTCTGAGTTGCCCAGGAGAAAACTCTGGAAAAAAGTCTATCTCCATATTAACAGTTTCTGATCTTTGTTTTTCAAGTTCTTTTAAAACAAATTGACTACATCTGAGTGCTGCAGGACCTGTAATTCCAAAGTGTGCAAATAGCATGTCCATCTCGTGAGAAATTCTTGGTTTACCGTTTTTCTTTAACACAGAAAGTTTAATGTTTTTTAAACTTAATCCTTTTAATTCGCCAGTTTTGATGAACAATTCGTCGCTTAAAATTGGAACTTCAGTAGGAAACAATTTAGTGACCGTGTGACCGAGGTTTTTAGCAAATTTAAATCCGTCACCAGTCGATCCAGTTTGAGGGACACTTTTTCCACCGGTTGTAATGATAACATTTCTTGAGTTTAAAATGTCTCCATTTTTTAGTTTTACACCTGTTATTTTATCGTTTTCTTTTAGTACTTCATTGACGACTTCATTTAATCTAATTTCTACATGTTGTTTTTCTAAATGATCTAAAAATACTTGTAAGACATCTTTAGATTTATTTGAAACAGGGAACATTCTGCCGTGGTCTTCTTCTTTAAGTTTGACGCCGTTTGATTCAATAAAACGAATGATTGATTGATTATCAAATATTGAGAATGGTCCGTATAAAAACTTTCCGTTTCCTGGGATGTTTTTAATAATTTCTTCATAAGGGAGGTTATTTGTGACGTTACAACGCCCACCACCAGAAATTAATAACTTTTTACCGAGGCTTTTATTTTTTTCGATGAGGAGTACTTTTTTATTATTTTTGCTCGCAGCCACTGCAGCCATTAAACCAGACACACCGCCACCGATAATTATCGTATCGTACATTACAATCCACCTTTAAATAATTTTAAAAAATGTGTTGAATCTATTATAATATAGCTTAATGATTATAGAAGAAGGTATGAATATGTCAAAATCAAACGAAAAATTGTTTAGGAGTACGCTGTTTTTATCCTCAGCGAGTCTCATTACACAATTTTTAGGAATGATCTACATCATTCCATTTTATAGTATTATGGGAGGAGAAGAAAACCTCGCATTATATGGGTATGCATATACACCGTACACGATAATGCTGTCCATCGCTTCAGCAGGAGTGCCAGGCGCAGTATCGAAGTTCGTTGCGAAATATAATTCACTTGGTGCATATCAAACGACCCAAAAACTATATCGTTCAAGTTTAGTAGTCATGTTAATTTCAGGTCTATTTAGCTTTGGTGTACTTTACTTTTTAGCGCCAGTAATTGCAGATATACAACTTGCAGCATCTTCAACAGGTACACATGTCTGGGGGCATGCTGAAATTACGAATATCATTCGTATTGTTGCATTCGCGGTTATTGTCGTACCGTTTATGTCAACGTGGCGCGGAGTATTCCAAGGATTTGAATCATTTGGGCCGACAAGTGTATCTTCAGTTGTCGAGCAAGTTGTACGTATTACTGTTGTTTTATCAGGTTCATATTTTGTCATCCGCGTAATGGGCGGTACGATTCAACAAGGAAACCAAATCGCAGTGTTCGCAGCATTTGTTGCAGCACTCGGTGCGATTTTTACATTAGGTGTATTTTGGTTTAAAAGAAAGAAATTGATTGAAAAAGATATTGAGAATGACACGACGGGGATTACATTATCGTATAAGGAGATGTATAAAGAAATTATTCTATCCGGAATTCCATTTGTTGTTATAGGAATCACATTTCCGATGATGATGTTTATTGACCAATTAACGCATAATAACGCATTATCAATGATTGGTGTGCCGTCAAATATACAAGATGCATGGTTTGGAATGTTAAATATTACGACTCAAAAACTCGTCATGATTCCGGTAAGTCTCGCAGTCGCATTTTCGATTACGATTCTTCCGTTTATAACGAAAAGTTTCCAACAAAAAAAGTTTGATGAGTTAGAGAATCAAGTTAGTTCAATGGTCTTACTACAATTAATACTCGTTGTACCTGCAGCAATCGGTATGATGATTATGGCAGTTCCACTATACACATCATTTTATAGTTTTAACGAAATGGGAATTAAAATATTAACGTTTTATGCACCTGTTTGTATCGTCATTTCTTTATTTAGTATGACAGCGTCAATTGTTCAAGGGATCGAAAAACAAAATTTTAACGTATTCGTCGTACTACTTGTACTTATTATAAAATTAGTTTTAAACATTCCGTTAATTATGTACTTCCACACAGTTGGAGCGGTAATGTCAACAATTATTGCATTATCATGTGGAGTCATTTTCAATTTCTACATTATTAAAAAATATGGTCGATTTAGTGTTAGAAAAATATTAACACCATTAATGCAAATTCTTGCATACAGTTTAATGATGTTATTAGCAGTAGAAATAGTATATGGATTATTCGCGTTATCACTCGATTTAACTGTACGTCTAAATTCGATTATTACGCTCGCGGTATGTGTAATTGTAGGTGCATCGATTTATATGATTATTGTATTTAAATCTGGATTAGCTGATAGAGTACTTGGTGACCGTGCAGATAAAATTAGAAGTAGGGTGAAGTTCCTATGAGACTTGATAAGTTTTTAGCACATGCAAATTACGGAACAAGAAAAGAAGTCGGTGAAATTATTAAAAGCGGTCGTGTCACTGTAAATGATAAAGTCATTAAAACAAGAAAAGAGAAAGTGAAAGACGATGATTACGTTGAGGTCGATGGCTATAAAGTAGTATTAGAAGGATTTATGTATTTTATGCTTAATAAACCTAAAGACGTAATATCAGCAACAGAGAGTTATGAGCATGATACAGTGATTGACTTAATTGATCATCCGCAGTATAGAGAATTATTTCCTGTCGGTCGTTTAGATATCGACACGACAGGGTTACTTATCATAACTAATGATGGTAAATTAAGTTATCAGTTGTTAAATCCAAAAAAAGATATTTTTAAGAAATACTACTGTAAGTTAAAAAATGATGTCACAAAATCAGACGTTGCCTTTTTAGAAACGGGTATACCGTTAAAAGACTTTACAACAAAACCAGCAAAAGTCGAAGTCATTAATGACGATGAAGTATATTTATCGATTTCAGAAGGTAAATTTCATCAAGTAAAACGTATGTTCCAATATTTAAACAACGAAGTGCTGGAGTTAAAACGTGTAGAGTTTGGTAATTTACAACTTGACGATGCGTTAGAACTCGGAGAATATCGACGTCTCACTGAAGAGGAAATAAATAACTTAAAAAATTTAATATAATTAAGTTTATATAAAAACATCTCGGGGTATGTAATAGGTAGTTGACAAAACTAATTACAACGAAGAGGTGTTTTTTAATGAAGAAATTATTTAAAAAGTTATTACAACTAGGTGCAGTTGTAGGTGTTGGATATGCAATTAAAAAGATTGCTGATAACGAAGAAGCGGTAAAACGTGAAATTGAAAAAGCGAAAGAAGATCCAAAACAATACGCTAAAAATGTTCAAGACAGTGCTAATAAAAAAGTCGATGAACTGGCTGAGAAAGCTAAAGACTCTGTCGATAAAGTTAAAGATGAAAGTTTAGAGTTCCAAGAAAAATCAAGTAGTGATCTAAACGAGCTTAAAGACAACGCAAATGATGTTAAAGAAGAAGTTGTTGCTAAAGCTGACGATGTTAAAGATAAAGCTCAGAAAAAAGCTGATGAAGTTAAAGACAAAGCCGAAGACAAAAAAGAAGAAGTGAAAGATAAAGCTGAAGACGTAAAAAAAGAAGCAAAAGACAAAAAAGAAGAAGTTAAAGACAAAGCTGAAGACGTAAAAAAAGAAGCTGAATCAAAAAAAAAAGAAGTTAAAGAAAAAGTAGAACATAAAAAAGACGACAAAAAAGATGAAGTTTACACTACGCCAGATTCTTCAAACAATAAAAGTGCAACAGAACCAAAATCAGTCCTTGCAGATGAAGGTGGATTAGCTGAAAACCAAGTGAAAAAGACACAAAAGAAAGCTGAAAAGTCTGCTAATAAACAACAAAAGAAAAACAAAAAATCTGTAAAAGATGCTGAAAAAGAGTTTGATAACTATGACAAAAAGCAAGGTAATAAAAAAGATTACGAAGTTGTAGACGAAGATGAACATTTCGACAGCAATCATAACGTACACATCGTAAAAGAAAATAAGTAATTTAATCACCCTAAAACTATAAAAGTTTTAGGGTTTTTTAATATTTTCCATTCATATTCCGTTCATATTAACTCTATATAGTTTTAAATAACAATGAACATATGGAGGAAATCATGAATAACTATAGTAAGACATTGCTTAGATTCTCAGCAGCATTTGGATTAATTGGTGCATTGATGGGTGCACATATGGCAGGATCAGGCGCGTATGAGTTAAGGCCGATACACGCTCACATACTTGTCGTTGGCTGGTTAAGCTTATTCTCGTGGTCTGTATTTTACAAAGTGTTTAAATCAAACGAAGGACTACTTACAAAACTTCATGTATGGACAGCAATCATTGGGAGTATAGGCTTAACATTAGGTATGTTATTTGAATTCGTAAATCCATTTAATTTACCATCAAGTATTACTCTAATTATATATATTATCGGTGGATCAGTATTATTAATTAGTTATATTTTATTCTTTGTACTTACTTTAATGGTAAAGGAATAAATACTAGACCTTTTAAACAACGGTTTAAAAGGTCTTTTTTAATTTCATATAGTTTTGATATGAATGCAATAGATAAAATTCTTTAGTATAATAAATTACAAATAGAAAGGGGAATTTGTATGGATTTTAATGAAATTGTGAATCAGTATAAAGATAAAATGTTAGAAGATTTAAAAGGTCTTCTTTCAATTGAGAGTGTTAGAGGTGAAAGTAAACCGGATGCACCAGTTGGTGACGGGCCTAAAGAGGCATTAATGTACATGTTATCTCTAGGTGAGCGAGACGGTATGGATACTAAAGTTGTCGATAATTTAGCGGGTCATATTGAACTTGGTAGCGGAGAAGATTTATTTGGTATTTTAGGTCACGTAGACGTTGTACCTGCTGGTACTGGCTGGGACACAGATCCTTACGAACCGGTCATTAAAGATGATGTGATTTACGCTCGCGGTGTCCAAGATGATAAAGGACCAACGATCGCAGCTTATTACGCGATGAAGATTTTAAATGATCTTAAAGTACCATTAAAACAACGTGTGCGCTTAATTATTGGTACGGATGAAGAGTCAGATTGGTTATGTACAGATGCATACTTTAAAAAAGAAGAGATGCCAAACTTTGGTTTTGCACCTGACGCAGAATTTCCAGTGATTCATGGTGAAAAAGGAATTACGTCATTTGATTTAGTATTTGAGAGTGATACTAAAGCATATGGTGACGTTGTTTTAAATAGGTTTACATCAGGTGAACGTTATAACATGGTTCCTGAATCAGCAACTGCAAATATTACTGTAGACGATGCTGACAAATTGAAACAGTCATTTGACGCATTTTTAGAAGAAATGAAGTTAACAGGAGACTTCATTAAAAATGAAGATACAGTTGATTTAATTGTACATGGTAAAAGTGCGCACGGTTCAACACCACTCGAAGGAAAAAATGCTGGCTTAGAATTGTTAAGGTTCTTAAAAATTATTTCAATTGATCAACGTGCATTTGAATTTTTATCATTTTATGATCATTATATTCGAGATAACTTCGATGGTCAGCAGTTTAAAATGGACTTTAAACACGAGGAAATGGGTGAAACTTCTGTTAATACAGGAATCATTCGCTACGATTTAAATGGTAAAAGCTATTTCGGTGTCAACTTACGATATCCATTAGGTATGGATTTTAAAGCAGCGATTGATAAGTTATCAAAAGAAGTTGAAGCACACAAAATTGCAGTAGAGAACATTAGCGATCAAGTACCACACTATGTTGAAAAAAATTCTCCACTCGTTAAAGTATTAACAGACACATACAAAAATTACGTCGAAGACGATACGGAACCATTTACTATTGGTGGAGGAACATACGCACGAGTATTAGAAAACGGTGTGGCATACGGTGCGATGTTTAAAGATACAAAAGATACGATGCACCAAGCAAATGAACAGATGCCTGTCGATGAATTAGTGCTTGCGACGACGATTTATTTAGAAGCATTACACAAAATATTAGTTGAAGAAGCACTTGTTGAATAATATTAACTTCACGAAGGATTGAAATATATAAAGTAAAATGTGAATTATCGTTTCGTTAAAAAGGAACGTACATTCGATTAACAATATTTAACTTTAGTTAACAAAAAAACTACTATAAAAACATGCTAGCTTTAAGCACTCATCATCAATGAATTAACAATAGTTGTCATATTACGACATAATTTTTGTCTTGAATTTAATGCTAAAAGTGGATATTATTTTAAATACAATTAAAAGTGCGCTAATTAAGTATTACTTAGCGCATTTTTTAATGACGATATTTTAAAAGTGAGGTGAACACACGGTGGAACATTTCTATCAATTAGGCTGGACGTTAGATCCGATAGGTGGATCGTCAAGTGACGCCTATAAAGCAGAAATTAATGGCGATAAGTTCTTTTTAAAACGTAACACAAGCCCGTTTATAACGATGTTGTCAGTTGAAGGAATCGTACCAAAGCTTGTTTGGACTAAACGTATCGAAACAGGCGAAGTAATTACCGCACAGCACTGGAAAAACGGTCGAACACTGACAGAAGAAGAAATGAATTCTAACCGTGTCGCTTCACTGATGCAAAAAATTCATTCATCAAATAAGTTATTAAACACACTTGAACAACTCGGTATGAAACCGATGCTTCCAGAATTATTATTAAATAAAATCGAAACCTCACTGTCACCAAAAATTAATGCACACCATACAGTGAGAGCTGCAATCAAATATTTAAAAAATAAAGTTCCACAAATCGACCCAGATTTTTGTAGAGTATGTCATGGTGATGTGAACCATAAAAATTGGTTATTATCAGACGAAGATGAACTTTTCTTAGTCGACTGGGAAGGTGCAATGATTGCAGATCCAGCAATTGATATTGGTATGATTTTATATACTTATGTTGATTTTAAGGATTGGGAAGAGTGGTTATCTAAGTACGGTAAAACACTTGACCATGACTTTAGAAAACGTATGAAGTGGTATACGCTAATTCAATGTTTAACGATGATTCAGTGGTATGAAGATCGTAAAAGATTTAAGGAAATGAACGACTGGATTATTTTCTTAAATGATATTTTAGAAAAAGATATGTTTATATAGAGGTAAAAATTGTGAGAATGAGAAATAAACCGTGGGCGATGGATTTTCTAAAAGAAAATAATCATATCGTCGATGTAGACGGTTCATATAAAAACAATATAAAAGAATTTTTTAATAATGATAACGATATTCATATAGAAGTTGGTACTGGGATGGGGCAATTCATTACAACGCTAGCGAAAGAGAATCCCGATATTAACTTCGTTGGTATTGAAATTGAGAAAAACGTTCTAATTAGAGTACTAGAAAAAGTACTTGAAGAAGGTTTAACAAATGTTCGTTTACTATTATATGACGCGAACTTACTAGATGAATATTTTAATGAAGATGAAGTATCTAAAATTTACTTGAATTTTTCTGATCCATGGCCAAAAAATCGTCATGAAAAACGACGTCTAACATATGAGTCATTTTTATCACAATATAAAAAGATTTTAAATGACAATGGGACATTACAATTTAAAACAGATAATAGAGGACTATTTGAATATAGTTTAATATCTTTAAATCAATTTGGTACAGAATTTTTAGAAGTTAACCTAGATTTACATGATGAAGAAGATGAAGATAATATTCGTACAGAATATGAAGAAAAGTTTAGTAGCAAAGGATTTAAAATTTATAAAATAGTCATTCAGTTTTAGCACCTTTAGTAGGTGCTTTTTTCTTAGTTTCTGTTATCACAATAGTTTGATAAAATATATTCATATATAAAAACATGGAAATTACTGTACAGTAATCTCCATGATTTCACCAGTATATTTATTTGCAGTGAAATTGTACTTTTGAAGGTCATCACCTTGTTCAACGTGAACAACTCCATGAAGTACTTTTGGGTTTTGGCCAAATCGTTCTGAATTTGACTGATTGTAGTCAACAGATACAAAAGAAATACCATCGAATTGTAAGTAAAGGTTATCTAGTACTTTATCAACATCGATTGTACGTCTTGAAATTACCCATAAAATTACGGGTACAATTGCTACAACACTTAGGACAATTGTCCAAAAACTTCGTTTTGACATTATGGTAGCCTCCCTTTCTGTTAGTCTACCATAATCATTAATAAATATAAATTTAGAAAGGAAGAAATGCACATGAATTTTAGCGAGAAAACTTTAGAAAGAATGAAAGTATTAACAGAACTACATGGAGCACCAGGATTTGAGGATTTAGTACGTAACTACTTAAGAGAAGAATTTGAAGCGTTAGATGTCGACTACATTAATGACGGTTTAGGTGGTATTTTTGCAGTTAAGAAATCAAAAAATGAAAACGCTCCTAACGTTTTAGTTGCTGGCCACATGGACGAAGTAGGTTTTATGGTTACTGAAATTACAGATAACGGATTTCTAAAATTCACACCACTTGGCGGTTGGTCTGAAGATGTATTACTTAGTCAAAGAATGTCTGTAAGAACAAATGATAATAAAGAACTTACTGGAGTCATCGGAAGTGTACCAGTTCACTTTAGACGTGGTGAATCAAAAGATACGGGTACAAAGATTAAAGATATGTTACTCGATATCGGTGCAGATTCTAAAGAAGAAGCGCTAGAAATGGGTGTGAATATCGGTGATTCAATTGTACCAAACGTTAAGTTTGAAAAATTGACTGAAGATAAGTTTTTAGCAAAAGCATGGGACAACCGTTACGGATGTTTAATTGCTTTAGAAGTATTAGAAGCATTAAAAGATGTTGAGCTTGATTGTAATTTATACATCGGTGCAAACGTTCAAGAAGAAGTCGGTTTAAGAGGTGCAAAAGCAAGTGCGAACTTAATTAAACCTGATGTGGCGTTTGTTGTAGACTGTTCGCCAGCTAACGATATGCTCGGTAAAAAAGATGACCTCGGTAAGCTTGGTGAAGGTACGTTACTTAGAATTAAAGATGGTACGATGATTTTAGGTAAACCAATGAGAGACTACTTACTAAAAACAGCAGAAGATCATAACGTTAAGTATCAGTATTATTTATCTCCAGGAGGTACAGATGCTGGAAGTATTCATGTGTCTAACGACGGAGTACCAAGTGCTGTCGTTGGAATCTGCTCAAGATATATCCATACAAGTCACTCAATTATTAATAAAAATGACTACTTAGAAGCAAAAAAATTATTAACTGAATTAATCAAAGGAATTGATGAAGAAAAAGTACAGGAGTTAAGAGGATGAGAACATTATTAAAGCGCTGGTTCATTGATTCGATGAGCTTTATGGCACTTGGATTATTTTCTTCGTTACTTATTGGTTTAATCATTAAAACGATTGGGACTTATGTTCCAATGTTAAGTGAATTAATTCCGGTTGGGGAACTCGCGATGAGTTTAACTGGTGCAGCGATAGGTGCGAGTATCGCATATGGTCTAAAAGCACATCCTCTCGTTATATTCTCAGCTGTAACAGTTGGGTATAGTGCTTATGAATTTGGAGGCGTTGCAGGAAGTTTTATCGCAGTATTAGTTGCAACTGAACTTTCTAGATTGTATGCGGGACGTACCAAATTAGATATTTTAATTTCTCCAATACTAACGATAATCATTGGGTTTTTAGTTGGTAAATTTGTCGGTCCATATATTGCTAAATTAATGACATCACTCGGATCATTTGTAAACTTTGCAGTTGAGCAAAATCCATTTATAATGGGTATGCTCGTTGCATTAGTATTTGGAATTACGTTAACTGCACCAATCTCAAGTGCAGCGCTTGCTGTTATAATTGATATTGACGGGCTCGCAGCAGCTGCGGCGGTAATTGGATGTTGTTGTCATATGGTCGGTTTAGCACTGATGAGTTATAAAGATAATGGTTCTTCAGGGGTTTTATCAATTGGGCTTGGAACTTCAATGTTACAAGTTGCAAACATCATTAAAAATCCGTGGATTATTTTACCACCATCAATTGCAAGTATTATTGTCGCACCGATAATGACAGTGTTTTTCCCGATGTTAAATAATAGTGCAGGTGCAGGAATGGGAACGAGTGGACTTGTTGGCCAAATCATGGCAATTGAAACGATGGGGCCAAATATGACAACATATATACTAATTACAGTATTTCACCTCATACTTCCAGGTGTTGTCACTTATGCGTTTTACAAAGTATTATTTAATGCTCGATTAATTAAACCTGGTGACCAAGTACTGAATTTAGGTAATGAATAACGGAGGAATTTCATGAATGTCACTGAATTAAAAGATAAAGTTTTAAAAAAACTCGATGACACAGAGTTAGAATATGATAGTCGATTTAATAGAAAAGAAGAAAGATTAAGAGTCGAGAGAAAAGATAACTTTAAAGGTGTCGATATCGAGTTAAATAAACTACTTCAAAAGGCAAATAAGTCTGAAGAAATTATCGATGAGATTGTCTACTATGTTAAAGAAACGTTACTTCGTATGGCAGATGACAAAGAAGAAGTTAATGTTGATAAAATTTACCCAGTTGTCAGAAGTACAAGTTTTCCTAAAGAGACAAAAGAGGGTACAAAATTTTTAGTAGACGAGCATACAGCAGAAACTGTTATTTTCTATGCGCTTGATCATGGACGTTCTTATGAATTAATCGATGAAGAATTACTTGAAAAATTAAACTTAACGAAAGAAGAAGTTAAAGAAAAAGCGTATAATAACTTAAGTGAGTTAAGTATTAAAACAAAGAAAGAAACAGTCCAAGAAAATGACTTTTACTTCATCAGTCATAAAGACGGATACGATGCATCTAGAATTTTAAATGAAGACTTTTTAAACGAATTTCACAGTCAAGTTGACGGAGAAATGATGATTGGCTTACCACATCAAGATGTACTAATTATCGTAGATGTTAAAAATGAAGTCGGTTATGATATTATGGCTCAGATGATGATGCAGTACTTTGCTGAAGGTTTAACACCAATCACAAGTTTAAGCTTTAGTTATAGAGATAAAAAACTAGAGCCGGTGTTTATTTTAGGTAAGACAAAGAACTATAATAAAGATAAGAACAAATAATAAAGGTGAGAAACAATGAAATTAACATATAATAAAAATATTGGAGATGTCTTGCTCGTATCATTAGAAGGTAGTAATTCATTTGAAACGAAAGATTTCGACGGTTTTACAGCGATTTTAAATAACGATAAACTACTCGGTCTAAATATTTTTAATGCGAGTGAAAAATTCACTGAAGAAGAATTAGAAAAAGAAACAGCGAATGAAGAAATTGTTCAAAAGATTAACGATATTATTCATGGAGATTTAGACGAAATTAATCCAGATTTAACTCCGAAATTTGTAGTTGGGTATGTAAAAGAGTGTGAGCAACATGAGGATGCGGACCGTTTAAGTGTGACAAAAGTTGACGTTGGTGACGAAGTGTTACAAATTGTTTGTGGTGCACCAAATATTGATAAAGGTCAAAAAGTAGTCGTAGCGAAAGTCGGAGCATTTATGCCGAATGGCTTATATATTAAACCGTCAGAGCTAAGAGGTGTTAAATCTAACGGAATGATCTCTTCAAGAAAAGAGTTAGGATTAGAAGATGACGGTGTAAGAGGAATTTATGTATTAGACGATAGTTACGAAATTGGACAACCATTTTTTAACTAGTAAGGGGGAATAAGGATGCGTAGAAGATCAAGAAATAGATTTCAAGATCGAAAATTTAGTAATGAAACAATAGATGACATGAAATTAAATAAACGTTTTCCTTTCCCATTTGAATTAAATGAAGAAAGTAAAAAAGAGGAGTCTATTAAAAAAGATTCCTCTCAATCTGATTTTCTAGAGAGGCGTTCAGTAAAGCGACCATCCAGTCAAACGATTACTAAAGCACGCGTTGTACCTTCTGCAATTCATGGTACAAAAAATCCAAATCGTCGCGAATATGATGAGACTGCTGAATACCGCCGTAAGTTTGAGTATCATGAATCTCCAATTATCGCTGATATTGTGAAAAAACGTGAAGCAAAAGAGGCGCGTGAACGTTCTAGAGAAGCAGCTCGTTTAAAACAAGAAGAAAGACAAAAAGAACTCGAATATAAAAAACGTAAAGTAGTCGAGTCTAACACTAAAGAAGCGCCGGTTACACTTCAAGAAGATAGACGTATCGGTCCGAGTAAAACATTGCCACCAGTAAGTATATTAGGTCGCGAACAAGATGAAGACTTTGTTAAATATGACAATGAAAATTTAGATGAAATAAATCGTATTCTTAATAGTATCGGTATTGAAGGTAAAGCGACAGAATATATTTCAAACGGTGTTGTTGGAGCTTATAATATTCAGTTAAACCGTCATTTTAAATTATCACGAATTGATGATGTAAAGGCACAATTAGAAGGGGCTCTACGGAAAGAAAATGTTCGAATTGTTTCAGAAGTGCTAGGAGATAATAATATTCAAATTGAATTTCCAGTTGATAACGAGCACGAAATTCTATATAAAACACTGTTTTTAAATAGTAGCTTAAAATTAAGAAAGAATGATTTTAGATTTGCACTTGGTAAAACAGTAGATAATAGAATTTTTACATATGAATTAAGAAAAGCTGGACATATACTCATTTACGGTAACGAAGAAAAAAGTACAGAAGTGATTGATAACTTACTTGTATCATTACTTATGAATCATAGTGATCACGCATTTAATTTTAAAATCATTTCTGACGATGATATTTTCAATCCTTATGACAACTTAAGTCATAAATTCAGTGAAAGAAAATCAGTTAACGATAATGATGCATTAAGTGATATAATAGATGAGTTGAATCGCCGTAACGTTCAATTTAGAAGGGCACATGTACGTAATATTCAAAGCTTTAATACACGTGTTAAGCAAGAATCACGTAAAAGCTCAATTATTGTATATATCGATGAAGTCGATAAAATTTTTGAACGTAATAACCCTGAAGTTATCAGGCAAATTTTACAAATATTAAAACAGGGTAAAGCTTTAGGTATTCACTTAGTACTAAATCATACAAATACAGATGCATCGATTAAATATCAACTACTTAATTTAATTCAGACTAAAATTTCGTATTATGATAAGAATAATAGAGTTATTGAAGGTGCTGATAAACTGTTTGAAGGAAATGACTGTCTCGTTACAATTTCAACTTCAAATCGTCCAGTACGCTTAAATATCGGTACTGTAACTGATGAGGTATTAGATAATATCGTTAAATATCTAACTAACCCAGCTGATGAAAGTAAGGTGTAATTGTGAAGAAATATCACTTTATAGGAATAAAGGGTGCAGGCATGAGTGCACTTGCTCAAGTGCTTTTTGATCTAGGACATGAAGTTCAAGGATCAGATATTACAAGCGAAGTATTTACAGAATATCAATTAAAAGAAAAAGGCATTAAAATCTTACCATTTTCTGCTGAAAATATTGTCGAAGGATATACTTATATCGCAGGCAACGCGTTTAACGATGATCATATAGAAATTAAAAAAGCATATGATAAAGGATATCCAGTCATTCGTTATCATGAATTTTTATCAAATTTTATGGAAGACTACACTTCAATCGCTGTCACAGGTTCGCATGGTAAAACGTCGACAACAGGGTTGCTTAGTCATGTTATGAATGGTGATAAAGAAACGACTTATCTAATTGGTGATGGGACAGGTGTTGGTAAAAATAATGCGGATTATTTTGCATTTGAATCCTGTGAATATCGTCGTCACTTCTTAGCCTATCACCCAGATTACGCAATTATTACAAACATTGACTTTGACCATCCAGATTATTTTGAAGATATTCATGATGTTGTATCTGCCTTTAAATCGATGGCAAAGCAAGTTAAAAAGGCTGTTATTGCATATGGTGGAGATCAGTATATTGAAGATATTAGTCTAGATATTCCAATCTACACATACGGAATTGAAGGAGACTATACAGTAGAGGCGAGAAACGTTGAAGTTTTAGACGAGGGTACTCGTTTCGAACTTTATATAAAAAATGAGTATATAGACGAATTTTTAATTCCGATGTTTGGTGATCATTTAATTTTAAACTCACTTTCGGTACTCGCGGTATGCTATTTAGAAGGTCTAGATTTTGAAAATATTAAATCAGCATTCTTAACATACGGTGGGGTTAAACGTCGTTTTTCTGAGACGAAATTAAAAAATTATATTATAGTGGATGACTATGCTCATCACCCTAAAGAAATCGAAGCGACGTTAGAAACAGCAAGAAAAAAATATAAAAACAGAAAAGTTGTTGCTGTTTTCCAACCACACACATTTTCACGTACTGAAAAATTTTTAGATGAGTTTGCACACAGTTTAAAAGAAGCAGATAAAGTATATATTGTAGATATATTTGGCTCAGCAAGAGAATCATCAGGTAATTTATCGAGCGAGGATTTAGTAAAACTAATTCCTGAAGCGGAATTACTTACTGAAACAAAAATAAAAGACCTCGATCAACATGAAGATAGTGTGATTATTTTCATGGGTGCCGGTGACATTCAAAAGTATGAAAAAAGATTTACAGAACTTATTTCGTAAACATGTTTATTCTAATTTAAATTAGGTTATAAATAATTATACACATAGAAACATTAACGGAGGCGTTATTTATGGATTGGAGTATTTTAGGGTGGATTGCTCTTATTATCGCTGCTGTCGGCTTTTTAGTCGCATGTATAGCTGTAGCAATCGTTTTATTTAGTGTTAAAAAGAACTTAGACTATGTTGCAGAAACACTTGATGGTATGGATGGACAAATTCAAGGGATTACGCGTGAATCAACAGATTTACTACACAAAAGCAACCGTCTAGTTGAAGATGTTCAAGGTAAAGTTGAGAAATTAAATTCAGTAGTCGATGCAGTACAAGGTGTTGGTTACTCAGTTCAAAACTTAAACACTTCTGTAGACAGAGTTACAAACTCGATTACAACTAATATCTCAGAAAATGAAGAACAAATTGCACAAGTTGTACAATGGTCTAACGTTGCAATGGAAATTGCTGACAAATGGCAACAACGTCAACAACGAAGCGGCGCAGTAAAAGGTCGCTACTAAGCGAGGGATATTTATGGAAAGTTATGATAGAGATTTACACACTCATGGTATTAAATCTTATGAACAACCAAAGCAAAAAAATAAAAAAGGTTTACCATTTGGTTTAGTACTAGGTGTTATCGTTGGGTCTATAATTGGACTATTCTTAGCACCTAAATCTGGCCAATCTCTCAGAGAAGATTTAAAAGATCCTAAAGGAACTTTTGAAGATCAAAAAGACAAAGTTGTCGATAAAGTAAGAGAGAAAAAAGCTGAAATTGATGAGGTTAAACGTATTAAAGATACAGATGAAACTGAATTAGAAGCTCAAAAGAGAGCAATTCATCAAGATGTTAAAGATCATAACGAAGGAAAAGATAGTATCGATTTATCAAAATTATAAAATTCAGCCGTTTCGGCTGAATTTTTTACTGTTTAACGTGAAATGATTTACATAAACATTAAATTTCTGTTATTATTAACAATAAACAAAAACGTTTTCATAGGAGGTTAACGACCAATGACTATTACGATTTACGATGTTGCGCGAGAGGCTAACGTATCAATGGCAACTGTCTCAAGAGTATTAAACGGAAATCCAAATGTTAAGCCAGAAACTCGTCGTAAAGTAAAAGACGTCATAGAGAGATTAAATTATAAACCGAACGCAGTTGCTCGTGGTCTAGCGAGTAAAAAGACAAAAACAGTCGGAGTGATTATTCCAGACATTTCTGATTTATACTATTCAGCAGTACTTAGAGGTCTAGAAGAAATCGCTGAAATGTACAAGTATCAAATTATTATTACAAATACGGATAATGATGCAAAAAAAGAATTCGATGCATTTGAAACACTGCGTAGTAATCAAGTAGATGGTATTATCTTTTTAGGTGGTACAGATGACAAGTCAGTGATTGAAAGTATCCAGCGTACAACAACACCAGTAGTTGTGTGTGGATATTCTAAAGATATGTCGATCTATAGAGTAAACGCAAATTACAGAGATGCAATCGAACGTGTTGTACAAGGATTTATCGATAGAGGTAATGAAAAAATTGCGTATGTACAAAGTGGATATCATAACATTTTAGAAAACATTTTAGCTGATAAAATAATCGAAGTACTTGAAAGAAATAATATGAGTAAAGATAATATGTTTGAGTTTTACGCTAACACATATGAAGAGGGTATGGACTTATTTAGCGAAGTGAAAGAGGTAAAAGCAGATGCCGTCATCGCAATATCAGATGAAGTTGCTGGTGGTATCCTTCATGGAACGTTAGACGAAAACATCAGTGTACCTGAAGACTTAGAAGTGATTAGCTGTTCAAACACACGAATTGCTTATATGATGAGACCAAGATTATCAACGATTGCAGTACCGTTATACGACGTTGGAGCTGTTGGAATGAGATTACTTACAAAGCTCATGAATAATGAAGAAGTTGAAGAAAAAATTAACGTATTACCACTTGATATTAATTATGCTAAAACAACTCGTGTATAATGCGGCTTATATTTTTAAACTTGAGTTTAATATAAAACTCAAGTTTTTTTATGTTTAATTATAATTTTTATTTATAGAATAAAATTAAATATATTTCACAATTTTCAGAAAGTTTATGATAAAATGTTACTAATTGTTTTCAAAGGAGTGGTGGTTATTGAGTGAAGTATATAAGCGCTCTTTTTCTGACGGTATAGCAATTGGTTTTGGATATTTACCTGTTGCGATGGCTTTTGGTATAACAGCAAAACCACTCATTGACTTATTGTCTACAACATTAATGAGTGTTTTAAATTATGCAGGTGCAGGACAATTTTTAACTTTACAAATGTTAGAAGATAGTGGTTATATCGCAATTATTATCGCTATATTTATATTAAATTCACGAATGTTTATAATGAGTTTTAAAATAAATTATGATTTAAAGCAATTAAATTTTATTAAGAGATTGTTGATTTCTATTTTTGTAACGGACGAAACTTTTGCCGTGACGAGTAGATATCCTGAAGAGAGAAAAACTTTTACTGATTATTTTATAACGCTGTTTGTATCTTATTTATTTTGGGTGGTATTTACTGTTGTCGGTTATTTAACTGGAGAAATTATGAGTGAAAAACTCGTTATATCAAGTGGTATAGCACTCTATGCGTTGTTTATTGCACTTTTAATGCCTGCAGTTAGAGATTTTAAAAATTTTGTTGTTGCAAGTATTGGAATGGGTATGCACTTTTTATTAAAAGAAATAGGTGTAGCAGCGGGTGTTTCTATCGTTCTCGCGATGGTTGGTGCTGCGTTAATTGGTTTAATTTTAGAAGTAAAAGATAAAAATAAAGGAACAGTCACATGAATATTTTAAGTCTAGTTTTATTATTAGCAGTTGTAAACATATTGCCAAGAATATTACCTGTATTTTTTATAGGAAAGTTTGTATTACCAGATATATTTATTACATTTTTAAATTATATTCCGATCGCTGCATTAGGTGTTTTAATTTTTCCAGGAATACTATATGCAGTAGAGACCCCGCTTCAAGGAATACTTGGAGGAATTTTTGCTGCTATATTAGGTATCTTTCGTGTACCATTGTTTTTTGTAGTTGTTCTTTCAGTTTTCTTTATATATTTATTAATGTTAATTATGTAATTTAAAATTTGCCTCGTTATATTAAATAAAATAACGAGGCAGTTTTATTATTCTAAATACATTTTTATTCTATCGAGTACCATTGCATTTCTTTCAGTAATTTCATCTCGCCTTGGTATATCTTTATAGTCTGATAAATCATCTTCCCATTCTATAGGGAAGTCTAATTTTGATAATGGTTGATATTTCTCGATAAATGCTTCAGGTAATTTTCCTTTTGGTGAATCGATTTCCTTTATAGCAAGCCATACTTGTGCCCACATTCTAGGAACGACTTGCCAAATGTTATAACCACCGCCCCCTAAGGCAAGAAGCTTACCATTTGCATATTTATCCGCTATTTTATTAACAATTCTTGGTATTTCTTCATATGACTTTGAAGTTAATGATAAGTGAGTCATCGGATCTCTGTAATGTGCGTCAACACCATTTACATGCACGATGATATCAGGGTTAAACTGACGTGCGACAATTTCAACACTTTCTTCAAAAATTTGAAGAAAAGAATCGTCTTCAGTAAAAGCATCTACTGGCAGATTCACACTAAAACCAAAGCCAAGATCCACCCCTCGTTCTGTAACAAGCCCTGTACCAGGAAATAAGTACCGACCAGTCTCGTGAATAGAATAAGTCATTACATCATTCATATCATAAAATGTAAACTGTACACCATCTCCATGATGTGCATCGGTATCGATATATAAGACACGCTGATTATATTTTACTCTTAAGTATTGGCATGCAATTGCAGCGTCGTTATATACACAAAAGCCACTAGCTTTACCAGTAAATCCATGATGTAATCCACCAGCGAGTGAAGCAACTTTTTTTGCTTTATTGTTCATAATTAAGTCTGCACCAGTCAGTGATGCACCGACGAGCATCGAACATTTTTCATGCATGTTTTCAAATTGCGGAGTATCTTCAGTATTTAAACCAAAATTTTCAAGTTCCTTTTCTGAAATTTCATTATGTCCGGCACGTTTAACTGCATCTACATAATCTGGTTTATGGACGAGTAAAATTTCTTCTTCTGTTGCAACACGAGGTTGAACAATATCTTCGTCATTTAAAAAATTTGCTGATTTAAGTAGGTCTGTCGTCATTTTTAGACGCATCTGATTAAAAGGATGTGTATCGTTAAAACGATACTTTAAAAGCTCGTCACTATAGACGTATAACGCGTTCATATTATCCCCGGTTCATAGGATCTACAACGTCGTAGCCCATTTCCTTAAGTTTTTTAATGACAAACATTGGATTCATTGCATTTACTTTAATGACGACGAATTTATGACCTTCTATTTCTTTATTATCAAAAATTGTAATAGAAACTGCTTTAATATTTAAATCATATAATATTTTACCGATATCATATACGATTCCTGGTCGATCTAAAACATCAATTTCTATAATAGAACCTGGAATATTCATACCTGTAATATCTATAAATGCGTGCATAATATCAGTTTGAGTAATAATACCAACGAGTTTTTTTGATTGAATAACGACAATTGCACCGATGTCAAATTGTAAAAAATCGACGGCGAGTTCTTCAACAAAATCTCTAGGACTTGTAAACATCACTTTAGTTTTCATAATATCTTTTAATGGGTGATGGATTGTCGTTTTTGAATCTTTATTTAGTATGGAAGGTAGTGCTAAGTTAATATCTTTATCTGTAACTAAGCCAATGACTTCGTCATTTTCTACGATTGGAATATGACGTATTTTATTTTCATTCATCATATTTAATGCATCGTTTACTGTGTGTTCAGGTGAGAGTATTTTTACATTTTTTGTCATTATTCGACTGACTAACATAGTATCCTCCTTAGAAAAAGAAACGGTCTTTAAACCTAATTTCATCAAAAATAATGCGCTGATCTCTATTAATATACTTACCAATTCTTGCCATTAATGTGTTTGCTGGATGACTTGTAATTTCAGGGTCATTTGTCATATATACTTCAAATCCAGCGACTGCCATTAAACGAATCATCAAATCCTTATATTCATAAACGTCTAATTTAGTGCCTTTAAGATCCCAGTGCCAATAATATTCAGTCGTTAAAACGATATAGTTTTCCATATAATCATCCATAAAAGAAAGTTTTAATAAGTTTTTACCAATCTTTGAATTACGAAATTTTTTAGATACTTCAACTGCACCAAGTTCTAATATAAATTCATGATTTCCTAAACTCCATCGTTCGAATTCGTCAGGTCTATGATATGTGACGTATCCAATAATATGATTGTCGACGCGAGCGATAATGATTCTTCCTTCTTCTAGAGTAGCGATTTCTTGAAGCGCTTCAAATTGATCGTTTGGTCTTCTAAACGCTTCCAAAGTAGAATCAAAAGAATAAGTTTTTAATGTTTTTTCATCGATAGGACCTTCAATTACGATGCTCTGATTGTTAATTTCATATTCTAATTTATGAAATGTTTTTTTATGCTTCAATGCCTCACCCCTAAACTAAAATTCACTAGTTTAAATATAGTATACATTAATATTTTATAGAATATTTGATAAATAGTACTAAATAAAAAAATAGATAATCTTGAAATTCTATAAAATAAGGTTTAACATGATAATTAAATACAAAAGAAAGCGTTTTACTTTTTTATTAGGAGTGAACTAAATGGAACACGAAATCTATAAAGCAGTAGATCAAAATCCAAATATGAAGAGCTACGAAGAATCAGTAAAAAACTTTTCATGGGAAGAAGCTAAAAAGCATTTTACTTGGTACGAAACAGGTAAAGTGAACATGGCTTATGAAGCCATCGATCGTCATGTCGATGAAGGCTACGGTGATAAGGTGGCGCTTCATTATAAAAATGGCAATAAAACGAAAACGTTTACATTTAAAGATATGAAAGAAAAATCAAATAAAGCAGCAAATATGCTAGTCGAAAAAGGAGTTAAAAAAGGTGACCGTGTATTTATCTTTATGCCAAGATCACCTGAGTTATACTTCGTATTCCTTGGTGCAATTAAAATCGGTGCGATTGTAGGACCTTTATTTGAAGCATTTATGGAAAAAGCAGTTGTTGATCGATTAGAAGATTCTGAAGCAAATGTTTTAATTACAACATCTGATTTATTAGAAAGAGTACCATATAATAATATAGATTCGTTAGAACACGTATTTGTTGTTGGTGAAGATGTTAAAGAAGACGAAAAAGTAATCGACTTTATCTCTTTATTTGATGAAGCAAGTAATGAGTTTGATATTGAGTGGGTCAATCTTGAAGATGGTTTAATTTTACATTATACAAGTGGTTCCACGGGCTCACCAAAAGGTGTCTATCACGTGCATAATGTGATGATTCAGCAGTATATTTCTGGTAAATACGTTACAGATATTAAGGAAGATGACGTATACTGGTGTACAGCAGATCCTGGTTGGGTGACTGGTACAAGCTATGGTATTTTTGCACCGTGGTTAAACCGTGCAACAAACGTAATTGTCGGCGGTCGTTTCTCACCTGAAGCATGGTACTCAGCACTTGAAGAGTTGAAAGTAACAATCTGGTATTCAGCTCCAACAGCATTTCGTATGTTAATGGGAGCTGGAGACGAGGTCATGAAACAATATGATCTTAGCAACTTAAGACATTTACTTTCAGTAGGCGAGCCATTAAACCCAGAAGTAATTAAGTGGAGCGATAAGGTATTTAATTTGAGAATTCATGATACGTGGTGGATGACTGAAACAGGTGCACATATGATTGTAAACTTCCCGTCATTAGATATTAAAGCAGGATCGATGGGTAAACCGTTACCTGGAATTGAAGCATCAATCGTAGATGATAGTGGTAAAGAATTACCACCAAACCGTATGGGTAACTTAGCAATGAAAGCACCATGGCCTTCAATGATGAGAGATATTTGGAATAACAACGAAAAATATAAATCTTACTTTATCGGTGATTGGTTCGTATCCGGAGACTCAGCGTTCGTAGACGAAGATGGCTATTTCTTCTTCCAAGGGCGCATTGATGATGTCATTATGACAGCAGGCGAAAGAGTTGGTCCGTTTGAAATTGAATCGAAATTAGTTGAACACGAAGCGGTACAAGAAGCTGGGGTAATTGGTAAACCAGATCCAGTACGCGGTGAAATCGTTAAAGCATTTATTGCACTTCGTGACGGCTACGAACCAAGTGATGAGTTGAAAGAAGAAATTCGTAATTTTGTAAAACTTGGTCTTGCAGCACACGCTGCACCACGTGAAATAGAATTTAAAGATAAATTACCAAAAACACGTAGTGGTAAAATTATGAGACGTGTATTAAAAGCGTGGGAATTAGATCTTGACGCAGGAGATTTATCAAGTATGGATGATGATTAATATAACAGCAGATTTTTATCTGCTGTTTTTTCTATTTGTTCTAAAATAGTAGTTTAAGAAACTGATAACTGTGGCACAGAACTAGATTCTATGTAATAATGATAAGTGAGAGATTTATTAAAATCTTAAAAATATCTTATTTGGGAGATGAAAGCAGAATGGCACATTTAACGGACCAAGAGATTGCTGCAAAAGCAACTTTAAAACCGATTGAAGAAATTGCGGAAAAAGCAGGTATTCCTGAGGAAGCATTAGAACTTCACGGTAAATATAAAGCAAAAGTTGATATTAAAAATCTCGAAGGTAACGAAAATGATTCAAAAGTAGTACTTGTAACAGCAATGAACCCAACACCAGCTGGTGAAGGTAAATCAACTGTTACAGTTGGTCTAGCGGATGCATTTAACCAACTTGGAGAAAAAGTTATGGTTGCACTACGTGAACCATCACTTGGACCAGTAATGGGTATTAAAGGTGGAGCAACTGGTGGTGGACATGCACAAGTATTACCAATGGAAGAAATTAACCTTCACTTCAACGGTGACTTACATGCAATCACATCAGCAAACAACACTTTATCAGCTTTAATTGATAACCATATTCACCAAGGCAATGAATTAAACATTGACCAAAGAAGAATTACTTGGAAACGTGTTGTGGACATTAATGACCGCGAATTACGTAACGTAGTCATCGGTTTAGGTGGACCAACTTCAGGTGTTCCACGTGAAGACGGTTTTGACATCACTGTTGCAAGTGAGATCATGGCTATTCTTTGTTTAGCAACAGACTTAATCGACCTTAAAGAAAGATTAGGACGTATTGTATTTGGTTACACGAAAGATAAAAAACCAGTTACAGTAAAAGAATTAGGTGTAGAAGGTGCACTAGCATTACTTCTTAAAGAAGCAATTAAACCTAACCTTGTACAAACAATGGAAGGTACACCTGCATTAATTCACGGTGGACCATTTGCTAACATTGCACACGGTTGTAACTCATTAATTGCAACAAACACTGCAAGAAAATTATCTGACGTTGTAATTACTGAAGCTGGATTCGGTTCAGACCTAGGTGCTGAGAAGTTCATGGACATCAAAGCACGTTTTGGTGAATTCCAACCAGATGCAATTGTATTAGTTGCTACAATCCGTGCGCTTAAGATGAACGGTGGAGTTGCGAAAAGTGATTTAGGTGAAGAAAACCTTGACGCACTTAAAGCTGGTATCGTTAACTTAGAAAAACACATCGAAAACGCTCGTAAATTCGGTGTAGAACCAATCGTTGCATTAAACGACTTCGTTACAGATACAGATGCTGAACGTAACTTTGTATTAGACTGGTGTGAAGAGCGCGACGTAAAAGTTGCACTTACACAAGTATGGGAAAAAGGTGGAGAAGGTGGTATTGAGTTAGCGAAACAAGTTAAAGAAGCACTTGAAACGCCAAATAACTTCAAACAACTTTACGACCTTGATCTTTCAATCCCAGAAAAAATTGAAAAAATCGTTACAGAAGTATACGGTGGAGACGGTGTAAACTTCACTGACAAAGCAAAACGTCAAATTAAAGAAATCGAAGAAAACGGTTGGGGAGACTTCCCTGTATGTATGGCTAAGACTCAATACTCATTATCAGACGATGAGAAAAAACTTGGTCGTCCAACAGGCTTTACAATCACAGTTCGTGAATTAATTGCAAAAACTGGTGCAGGATTCATCGTTGCATTAACTGGTAACGTAATGACTATGCCAGGATTACCTAAAGTTCCATCTGCAAACCATATGGATGTTGACGCAGAAGGTAACTCTACAGGTTTATTCTAATAAAACCAAACGAACTAAAAAGACGCGTACAAAGATGTGCGCGTTTTTTAATGATTAATGTTTTATTTTCTTAAATGAACTAAAAACACCCCTTAAATTGTTATATTTAAGGGGTGTTAAACTATTGTGAGCTATTATTTTGTGAGTCATATCCTGATTCGTTATCTGAACTATTGGAATTGCTTTTACTTTCTTTTAATTTATCTTTAATAGACTTTACGACTTTTTTCGGTGTTGAACCAATGCGATAATAGTTATCACCTGATCCTCTTACAACACCTCTTAAATCACTTGCAGATAAGCCGGTATCAAAGTCTTTACCGTTACGATTTAATACGTCGTTATCATCTAGACCAGATTTATTACTAAATTGAGTATTGTTTGCAACTAATCCTGAGATTTCTTTATCTTCTCCGCAGTTACCTTTTTGCATTAACATACCACAAAATGACTCTTTATAAACTGAATTTGGTTGTGAGAACATTTGTCCTGCACCCATTTTTTCACTATCTGCATTTTGAAGCGCGCTTGATAGTGATTGCCAGTTATATATTGTAATATGGTCATCGTTTTCTGTACCGTATACTTGAGGAATATTACTATCGTATCCCATCCACATACCGAGTGTAACTTCAGGGTTATATGCAATCATCCAAGAGTCAACAAACTGCTCAGAAGTACCTGTTTTTGTTGCCCAATCATATGTGGATGATATTGAGTGGTAGTAATCTTTGATGTGATAGGCTGAACCTGTTTTAAATACTTCTTTTAATATATCTGTCATTAGATATGCAGTTGAATCATTCCATACATCTTTTTCTTTTTGCTCATGTTCATAAATCACTTTTCCAGTTGGATCTGTTATTTTTTCAATCATATAACTATCTGTCATGACACCGTTGTTACCAAAACTAGAAAATGCATTCACACCTTCTTCAACAGTCATATTATTAACTCCAAGTGGTAAAGAAGGAATACCTATACCGTCTTGATCAAATAGAGAATCAGGCATGTTAAGCCCTAGGTTATCTAGATATTCTCTTGGATTATGCTTTCTCACTTCTGCCCATAATCTTAACGTTGATAAGTTATAAGAGTTTGCGAGTGCATTTTTAACTGATAGTAGACCAAAGTCTTTTCTATCATAGTTTTGTGGAGAATAACTTGTACCTGACTGAGGGTTATAAATTGAAAACTGCTTGTCTAAAATTACCGTATCTGGAGCAATCAGTCCTTTGTCAATTCCAGGACCATATACTGCTAGAGGTTTCATTGTTGATCCAGACATTCTTGATGTTTGAGTTGCGTGGTTATTTTCTGATGATTTGAAATCTCTACCACCAATGAATCCTAATATCGCACCAGTTTTGTTATTTTTAAGCATTGCACCAACTTCATGTTTCTGCATTTCACCTTCATCGCTATATGAAGCGTCAATCGCATCTAACGAACTACGGTCACCATAGTATGAAAATTGATTGTTTTTAACGTCTTGCATCGTGTCGTAAATATTTTTATCAATTGTTGTCTCAATTTGATATCCATTATTTCTTAATGCATCATTTGCTTTTTGAGTATATTCTTGATTTAAAAGTGGTGTAACATTTAAGTCTTCACGAGAAACACCGTCTTCCTCAGCGAGAATATATTTTAGAACGCCAACTGCGCGTCTTTCGATTTCTTCAGTTAAAAATGGATATTTTTGATTTGGTACGTCTACTGAACTTGTCATATTGTCATATAAGTCATAGTTCATTGCTTCGTCATACTCTTCTTCAGTAATGTTACCTTCAGTGAGTAATCGACTGAGCACATATTCTTGTCTTTTTTTACCAAGAGAAAGCTCATCTTCACTTTTTAAAGACCCATCTACGTTAAATGGTGTATATGCGTATGGATTTTGAGGCATTCCCGCTAGAAATGAAGCTTCAGCTAAGTTTAAGTCTTTTGCTTCTTTACCGAAGACACCTTTAGCAGCGCTTTTAATACCAGCAATATTTTGACCATTCGCATTACGTCCAAACGATACCGCATTTAAATAAGATGTTAAAATCTCTTCTTTAGAAAGTAAATCTTCTACTTTAAATGCAAGCAATAATTCTGAAGCTTTACGCTGGAAAGTTGGATCGTTAGTGAGTAGTTGGTTCTTAACGAGTTGCTGAGTTAACGTACTACCTCCGGTACCTTCACCACTTGAAACAACCTCTTGAAGTGATGCACGTATAAATGCTTTTGGAACAACACCGTTATGTTCGTAGAAATTTTCATCTTCTGTAACTATAAGTGCGTCAATAACGTTTTCTGGTATATCTTCGTATTTAATGGACTCTCTAATTAAATCGGACTTTAACGTACCGAGATTCTCACCTGAAGCAAATGAGACATTCGTGCTTTCAGTGACGTCTCTAAGTTTTGTTTCAATTTCTTCATTAGTATAATTGACATCATCATTTACAAGAGCTGCAAAATAGCCTAATCCTATACTAAATAGTAAGATTCCGATTAAACTTAATGAGAGTATCGTAAATAGTAAGACGTTCCATATCGTATCGTATGTCGTATTAAATAAGAAGCGGTATGGATGTTTCGTTTCTTTAAATCGACGAGATATATTATTTGCACGTGCTTTAAAAGAATCCCCTTGAACTTTGTTCTTTGGTTTATCTTGACGTGAGAATAATTGTTTTAAACGATCTGTAAAATTTTTCTTGTTCATTACGACCTCCTATTGAGGAAATTATATCATAATTTGACATGTACTTAACAAGGATTGTATTATTTAGTTATTGATATTATAATATTAATTAGATTTAAATTTAATATATTGAAATGTAAGAGAAGTAACTAACTGAAAAATTTTTAGAGAGTGTGTGGGTGGTGTGAACACATAATTTTCTTTTAGCGAATACACTTACAATTAAAATTTCAAAAGTGAGAACTGTAATCTAAATTGAGTAAAAAATATGGTGGTACCGTGTTTAGCACCCATACAAAACTGTATGGGTGCTTTTTTATATTTAAAGGAGAGATAAAATGAGTGAATTAATTCAAGATTTAAAATGGCGTGGACTATTATACCAAGTGACAAATGAAGAAAACATTGAAAATTTGGTAGAAAATGAGACAGTATCACTATACTGCGGGACTGACCCAACAGCAGATAGCTTACATATTGGACACTTAGTACCATTTTTAGTATTAAAAAGATTTCAGCAATATGGACATCGCCCAGTTGTATTAGTTGGTGGGGGAACAGGTCAAGTTGGAGATCCTTCATTTAAAGCATCAGAACGCGATTTAATTTCACAAGAAGATTTAGATAAAAATATCGCTGGAATTGAAGCACAATTGCGACGTATTTTTAATTTTGAAAGTGGTAAAGAAACAGACGCAATTTTAGTAAATAACTACGACTGGTTAAAAGATATTAGTTTAATTTCTTTTTTAAGAGATTATGGTAAGCATGTCGGAGTGAACTATTTACTTGCAAAAGATGCGATTCAGTCACGTTTAGAAACGGGTATTTCATTTACAGAATTTACGTATAACATCATTCAAGCTATCGACTTTTTACACTTAAGAAATTCATATAACGTAAAAATTCAAGTCGGTGGTTCAGACCAATGGGGGAACATCGTTTCAGGAATCGATTTAATGCGTCGTATCGATGGAATTACAGATGCTGAGGGACTTACAATTCCTTTAGTGACAAAATCTGATGGTTCTAAATTTGGTAAATCTGAAGGTGGAAATATTTGGTTAGATCCAGAAAAAACATCTCCATACGAGTTTTATCAGTTTTGGTTTAACCAAAATGATGAAGATGTCATTCACTTTTTAAAAGTATTTACATTCTTATCTCGTGAAGAGATTGAAGCTCTTGAAGAAAGTGTTAAAACTGAACCACACCTACGTAAAGCACAACGCGCATTAGCTGAAGAGATGGTTAAAATTGTACATGATGAAGCGGCACTTGAAGAAGCGTTACGAATTACTGAAGCATTATTTAGTGGAAATATTAAAGAGTTATCAGGTAAAGAACTGAAAGACGCTATGAAAAATGCACCACAAGAAGCAGTAGAAAATACTGAACATCCACTTGTGAACTTACTTGTAGACACTAAAATCTCATCCAGCCGTCGTCAAGCTCGTGAAGATATTAAGAACGGTGCAATTTACATTAACGGTGAGCGCGAGCAAGATGTTGATTACACAGTAACTTCTAAAGACTTTTTAGAAGGGGATTTAATCGTATTTAGACGTGGTAAGAAAAAATATACAGTCGTTTATTTTGAATAATATGAAGAAAAATCTTAAGAATCTATTTACGAGTCGAGATAGTGTTAAAGACTATGTCGACTCTAGTCTCTTTTACGATGAGTCAATGGATGCTTTTATTATTAATGATGAAAAAATTGCTAAAGATATATTAAAAAGTAAATCTTTTACAGCGTTTAGGAAGCAAGAGCAGATTGAGTCATTAAGTACATCTAATGAAAATAAACGAGTGATGACAGAATTTTATAATCACTGGCTGATGTATCAAAAAGAAGGGGAACATCATACAGATATGAAACGTGCCTTGCAGCGCGCTATAAATCAAACGATTCAACATTTAGTAGGTTCAAGTAAAAAAGCAGAAAATGATATTATTTTTAAAAAAAATGTTGATGTTATTAAAGATGTATCAGAGCCGTTTGTTGTATCATACTTATCACAGTTTTATGGATTAAATGAAACGGACTATCATTTACTCTTAAAAGAGGGCGATGCGTTAATTGAATACATTATGACAGGGGATGGTGACGGTGAAAGAATCGTAACGTCTATACAGTCTGTTAGAGAAATTCTAAAAGATTTAATACAAAAGAAAAAAATTAATGAAGATGGATTTATACAAGCTATTATTCATGAAGCTGGTTTTAATATAGAAGTACTAGATATTATTTTAAACCTTGTTATCGATGGTCACCGTCCATTTTTAAGTAGTGTAAATAGTTTAATCTATGAAAAAGTAAAATATAATCTTTCAGCAACCGAGCACACTGTAAAAGATGTACTTAAAAAGCATCCACCGTTTCCGTATATAAGAAGAGTATGCATAAAAAGAGAAACATATGACGATGTGACAATTGAAGAAAACGATCATGTTTTAATTCTAATTTATATTGTGAATGACACTATGAAAGGTTACGGGTTAACGTTTGGACACGGTATACATTACTGTTTAGGTGTTGTAGTTGTTACTATTGGTTTAGAACGATTATTAAAATTAGATATTTTAAATGAATACGATATAGAAAACTATGAGTGGATGACAACTTTCGGTTTTAAAGAACTGTCGTCACTGCATATAAAAAAGACACTTCCTTAATGGGACTCATTATAAAAGGAAGTGTCTTTATTTATTAGAAAAGCATCATTGCTACAATAATTATAATTGGAAGTGAGATCGCTGTTCTCATTAAGAAAATAAGAAACATTTTTCCAATACCTAGTGGGATTTTTGAGCCTAAAATTACTCCTCCAACTTCTGATAAGTATAGAAGCTGTGTAATACTTAACGCTCCAACAATAAATCTCGCCATTTCTGATACTTCACTACCGATGACCAGTGTCGGTAAAAACATATCTGTAAATCCGATAAATAATGTTTCAGATACAGCTTTAGCATCTGGAATTCCAATCGTTTCTAAAATTGGAACGAACGGTGCACCAATAATACTAAATATCGGTGTAAATTCAGCAAGAACTGTACCGAGTGTACCAACGGCCATAACGACAGGTAGCACTGCAAGCCACATATCTAGTACAGTTTTATAACCATCTCTTACAATCTCAATAGGACCATCTGCTTTTTTAGCCGCTTCAATCGCTTGCTTATACCCCCAAGATAAAGTCGTTTCACCGTCAGGAATCTTTTCACTATATCCGTTATGTTCAACGTAATACGTATCATCAATTTTAGATAGTGGTGGAATTCGCGGTAGTATAATCGCACACACTAGCCCTGAAAATATAACTGTTGCATAAAACGGTACAAAGTAATTTAACATCTCTAAGTATTCTAAAATTACAATTGTAAATGTGATCGATACGACAGAGAATATCGTCGCAATAACTGTTGCCTCACGTTTTGTGTAAAAACCTGCTTCATACTGTTTACTTGTAAGTAATACTCCGATTGTTCCGTCCCCAACCCATGACGCTAAGTTATCGACTGTTGAACGTCCAGGCAATGTAAAAATCGGACGCATTAAGTTTCTAAATAATGTACCGATAAATTCAAGCAGTCCATAGTTTAAAAGTAGTGGTAGTAAAAATCCAGCAATTAAAAATACAGCAAATAGCGTCGGCAGTAAGTCATAAAAAACTGTACCACCAGTATCTTCAGACGTAATTTGAATCGGTCCGATATCAAATAAGACTAGTATTCCAAATACCGCACCTAATATACGTACAATATTCCAAGCAAAGGATTCGTTAAATAATTGATTCATTAAAGTGTTTTTAGATTTAACAACATAGGAATATATTAAAGAAAACACTGCTGAAATGACCATAATTGCCGCAACGATATAACTAATCGCATTCTCACCAAATAAACTAATAAAATCGAGTATTTTATTGGCGATAAAAGCAACTGGTACTGTGACTTCATTATTTTCATTTTTAATTGGACATATAAAAATAAATATCCCGATTAAAGAAGGGATAATAAATTTTAAATTATTTTTTAGTGAATACATGACAACACCTCTTTATTTTTATAATTATACATTATAATGTTTAAAAATAAAATGAAAATTTAAATAAAAGCTTATTATATTGTCATTATATATCGAACAATCATTTCGTGTTATATTAGTGTAAGACTTTTTGTAAGGTGATTAGATGAATCGAAAGTTAGTTATAATATTTATGTTTACAATATTTTTACTTGGAATTATGGAACTGATTATTTCAGGTTTAATAGAAATGATCAGTAGTGATTTAAATATTAGTTACGGATTAACTGGACAACTGATTACAGTGTACGCTGTGTCATTTGCGGTTTTTGGACCACTATTAATACAAATCAGTGAAAAATTTAGTCAAAAGAAAATGATATTGTATTCATTTTTAATATTTATACTTGGTAATGTTATTTTTATGCTCAGCCAGTCGTTTTTTACACTTGCTATTGGTCGTGTGATTACAGCGATGGGTGCGTCAGTTTTAATTGTTAAGATTTTAGATTTAACTTCACTATTATCTGAAGCACACTTAAGAGGAAAAATGATTGCACTCGTTTACATGGGATTTAGTGCAGCGAATGTTTTTGGAATACCAATTAGCACACTCGTTGGTAATATTTTTGGATGGCGAGAAGTATTCTTTATCATCATTATTTTAACAATTATCGTATCGACAATTTTATTAAGAAAACTTCCAGAAACTTCTCACATTTCAAATATAGACGATGAAAACATCATATTAAATAAAAAGAACGTCGTATTATATATTACGATTACACTACTTGTACTGACAGCAAACTTTAATATTATTGGATATATTTCACCATTATTAACAGAAAATAGTTTTTCATTAAATCAAGTATCACTTGCATTATTTGTTGCTGGCCTTGGTGGAATGTCTGGAACATATTTAGGTGGTATACTCGTTGACAAATTCAACATTAAGCATGCGATTATTACGATGCTAATATTATTTACGACAATGGCAATTTCGTTACCATTTACGTTTAATATACCACTCCTATTTTTTATTGCATTTTACTTGTTTAACGTTTTCCAGTGGAGTACATCACCAATGATTCAGTCAGGACTTGTTAATAGTGTAAAGGGAAGTGCTTCTAAAGTATTTAGCTGGAACATGTCGAGTTTAAACTTAGGAATTGGACTTGGTGCGGTTATTGGTGGAATATTTATCGATAAAATTGTAGTATCATATTTACCATTTATTAGTGCCGTATTTTTAGTCATTGGAATTGTTATTGCGACTCAGCTGACGTATGTAGAAAGTAGGAAGTAGTTTGAAAAGAATTTTTGTTCTAATTATGTTGTCTGTCATATTAATATTCGGTTTAAATTATACTGGATTGTATAATATTGATTTAACAGTCCAGAGCTTAATATACATGATTATATTTTTAGCGATTGTTTCAATGATTTATCGTATTATCTTTAAGTTTATAAAATCATTTGCGAGTTTATTTATAATTGTAATCGTCTTAATTGTTTTATATTATTTCTATGTATACTTTACTGGAAAACCAATTGAATCATTAGATTTAATTAATCAGTACTTGTTTAGTTAAGGAGGCTGTAAATGGAGATTGTAAATATTACCCCGAAATATATCGACGAAGTGCTTAGTCTTCAAAAAGAAGTCTATGATAATCTTGAAGATAAAGAAGTATTAGAAACATTAGGTAGAGAAGACATGCTGACATTATTAGAAAGTGAATATAGTGTTGGTGTGTTTGATGGTGAAAAATTAAAAGCACTTAGAGCATTTTATATACCAAAAATAAATGAAGATGAGCATTTAGCAGATGACGCAAATGTGAGTCGTGAAGATACGATTTACTCAGAGATTACATTTATCCATGAAGATTTACGTGGCAAAAACCTTCAATTAAAAATGGGGGAGGTATTACTAGAAAAGTTACGTAAAGATAAACAGTTTAAATATTTAATAGGTACAGTAATGCCGACAAATTTACCAAGTTTAAAAAATACAATGTCACTTGGTTTAAATATTGTAAACACAAAAATTAAATATGGAAATAAAAGACGTCATATTTTAATGCTCGACTTAGAAAATGAACAAATGCTAAGTGGAGATCCAATTAAAATTAAATATGATGATTTTGATTGGATGCTAGAAAACGGCAAAGACTATATCGGTGTAGAATTAAAAGACGACTATATTACGTATTATAAAAAATAGAGAAGAGTTTTTAACTCTTCTCTTTTTTAAAATAAAACAAACCTCGACTGGTCATCTTTATAATGAAGTTTTACTACAAACGGATACGATAAGCTTGGAGATCCTAAAAATGTATATTGCTGCTCGAGTTTAATATCTCTTTTACCAATCGGATCATATATAATGACAGATTTGTTATTCTTTTCAATCGTAATATATTGACCGCGTGGTTTTTTCACAATATTTGTTACCGTGTAGTCTGAAAACTTTAAAGGGGTATTTTCTCGGTACTCACCTTTTTCAAACTTTGGAATATCTGCTTCATAATAATCATCTTGTAAATTATACGCATGGACAACATCTTGTATTTGTTTACTCAATACGTTATCCGCGATTTCTTTTGGGTTATAATATAATTTTTCCTGTTGATAAACACCAACAACGATGACTGTAATGACCAAACTGACGATTGTAAACCCTGACCACATCGCAGACCGCTCACCTTGTGATGCGTGTTTAACTGTTAAAGTAAATAATGCGAGAGTAATCAAACCGAAAACAATAGCTAAAATCAAGTACGTATTCATTTCATCACCTGAATAGAGTAATAGTTAGATTTTAGATTAAAATGATTTAAAATTCAATATTACTTACTATCAATTGTTGGTTTAACAATAATCTCGACATTTCCTCGGATCGCGTTAGATACCATGCAGTTATTGTCTGCAATTTCTATTAATTTATCGATACGTTTTTCTAATTTTTCAGTATCATCAGTAAAAATAGTCGGATAGTGAGTAATTGTCTCCATTTTAAATTTACCACTCTCACTTAAAGAAGCGGTACCGACAGAGTTTAAAGTAATTTTAACATTCGTAAATCTCGCGCGCTCTAGTGTCGCAGCAAGGCTAATAATGTAACAACTAGATGCAGCAGCAACTAATAATTCGTCAGGATTTGATGCGTCACCCGGACCGCCAAGTTCACTTGGAATCGAAATCTTACCATCGATATGATCAGCTTTAAAATCTCCGATAGAACTCCTACCATTTTCCCAGTTTGTTTGTACTTTAAAATCATGCATAATCATAGAATCACCTTTAAATTTATTTTATTATATTAATGAAAGGAAGTATTTAGATGAAAGTAATATTAAGAACATTATACTCAATTTTATTAATGGGTGCAGGAGTATTACACTTTATTAATCTAGAAGGATTTAGAAGAATCGTCCCATCAGTATTACCTTGTAAGACGTTTATCGTAAAATTTACTGGTGTATTAGAAATACTATTTTCGTTTTTATTATGGGTGAAAAGTAAACACAACATTTATGGAAAACTCATTGCATTATTTATGATTGCAGTATTTCCAGCGAATGTATATATGGCTTTAAAGAAAATACCATTTAAACCAGGCACTGAAGCAAATCCATACGTATTATACGGACGCCTTCCGCTTCAAATCCCACTAATCATCGGAGCATTAAAATTAGGAAGAAGATAAAAACAAAGTCACATAGATAGTGTTTAACTATCTATGTTTTTTTATTGTTATACCATTAATATTTTCTAATGATTTTAAATATAAATGTAAAATACATAAATATTCAGTATAATATTAATTAGTGACATTTTATTGTATGGATAATAATCTATATTAAAGTACCATACGCTATGAAACCTCAATATAATACGATGCATAATACTGGAAATACTGCTTCAGCAAGAAATGAAGCATCGTTCCACAACTATAATAATCTACAAGTCAGTTATCACGTTGCAATTGACGATAAAGAAGCTGTTCAATTAATACCATTTAACCGTAATACGTGGCATGCAGGCGATGGTAATGGTGCAGGTAACCGACAATCAATCGGTATTGAAATTTGCTACAGTATGGATAACGGTTATAGTGGTGCTAAATCTGCACGATACAAGAAAGCAGAGGATAATGCAGCACTATATATCGCACATGTATTAAAGCAGTACGGTTGGGGTATTGACAGACTTAAACGTCACTATGACTGGTCACGTAAAGACTGTCCACATAAAATGCACGCTACTAATAGTTACCAAGCGTTTAGACGTAAAGTACAACGATATTTAGACCAATTAAATGGTAAGAAAGTTACTAAGGCTAAATCTAAAAAAAGTGAGTAAAAAGAAAACAACGATTAAACCTAAATCTAAAACAATCTCACAACTTGCAGTTGAAGTATTAGCTGGAAAGCATGGTAATGGAGATGCACGTAAACGTTCTTTAGGTAGTAACTATGCTAAAGTTCAGACAGAAATCAATCGTAGAATGGGCGTTAATGTGCGACCGACATCTAAGTCGGTCGCAACAATTGTGAACGAAGTTATCGCAGGCAAATGGGGTAATGGTCAAGATAGATTTAATAGATTGAAAAGAGCAGACTACGATCCAAACGTAATTCAGCGTGAAGTGAATAAGAGATATTAACAAAGGGAGCTGAAATGCTCCCTGTTTTTATTTATAACCGAATGTATGTTCCTATATATAACTTTGTGATATAATATAAATGTGTAGTTAAGCTGTTAGTCACCTCGCTAACAGCTATTTTTGTATAATTTTATTGCTTATTGAACTGCTTACAGTTAAAATGTGTATAACTACACACTGAAAGAGGTTAGGGGAATGAACCAAATCGAAGATTTAAAAATCTTTTTAAATGAGTTATCACAAAGAACCTTGGAATTTGAGTTAGAGTTATTTTATTTTGGGCATTTTAATAATTTAGATTTAAAATACGAGTGTAAAGAAGTTAATATAGATACTAAATTACAAGACTTTTTAAAGTCTAATATTATCGATAATTTAAACAGGTTAAAAGTAGAAGATGAGTTTTATTTTACTAATTATAACAATGAATTCCACGTTAACGAGACTTTACCAGTTATTAATATTGATGAATTTGAAAGTATAAAAAACAATTTGGAATTAATATATAAATCGATGTCTGAAAATAAACTTGATATGAAAAATGCCTCTTTTCATTTGTTAAAAATTCATTGCACATCAAAAAATGAATGGTGTTATTTTGGTTATTATAGAGGAGAAAAAGGTGCTGGAAGAAATAAAAAATTAGGTATATTACTTGAAGAATATAAAGAAGTAACCGAATCAGTCATTGAAGTTGGTGGTTATATAAGTTTTATTATATATAAAAATTATATAATTGTTAATAATCCACAACATTTTGAATGGGCGTTTAAGTATAGTGAACACATAGAAATGCAAAGAGATAGTAATATTGATAGAATAGTTAATCAAAATATTTTTGCTAACCAAAGTTCGATTGATTACTTTAGGAGTGAAGCTACTAAATATGTACGCTCAAGATCAATGGCTCAAATATCTGAGGATACTTTAAGTGATTTAAAAAGTCATTTTGACGATAGATGTAATGAATTAAAAGACATAAAAGATGCAATGGAGAAACGCCCTAGTTCAGTAGATAGTTTAAAAAAGGAGTTAGACATTGTTTATGATTTAATGAAGTTTATTAATTTCGAAAACAATACAATTGAAATTAAAGAGAGTGATAAGAATGATTTAACTCCAGTAATTTATTTATTTCAAAACAAAATTGTAACTTCTTATTTGACGCAAAAAATTCAATCAATAATTGGATATAGAGAAGAGTGATTAATAATCGAATCTAAGAAGTTGTTTCAATATATTTTATGGTTTGTTGCCTATACACCATTATTAGTTTTAATAATTTATGGTGAAATACGAGATTATTTAGTTACAAAGAACATTTTTGCAAAATATGAAATGGTTATTCTTTTAATAATTATTACGATAATTTATATTGTCACCTATAAACTAGTGCCGACAATTTTTATAAATATGAAAAAGAAGAAAAGTAAAACTACTGATATTATACAAATTAAAAAATATGATAAGATATCAGCGAATGAGTATACATTTTTTGTTCTATCGTTATTGATGCCATTCCTATTCTTAGAGTTTAGAACGCAATTTGATTATTTTGTTTTATTAGTCATCTTGAATTTCATAATATTAATTATGGTTAAAACAGAATATATCATTATAAATCCTATCTTTTTATTTAGTGGTTATAAGATATATTATGCCGTTTTTAAAGATGGAGATAGGATAGTAGAAGGATATATACTTGTAAAAGATAAAAAGGTTCTTAAGAGTAAGAGCACTAGGGTAAATTTATTTGACAATGTATATTATTTATACAATAAATCTTGAATATTAATATAAGGTAATCGCCTTATTTTTAACACCTTAAAGTTATTGGTCAGCATAATTACCTATATATAAGTGAAAGAAGGAATAACAATGAGAATATTCACTGAAGAAGAAATTGAAAAATGGATAGATTATACAGATGAAGAAGTACTTCCAAAAGAAGAATTCTTAGGTCGTTGTTTTGCATGTGGAGAGTTTTTAAATACTGTTGAATTACCAGAAGGACCAGAGAAAAAAATAGTGTGTTTGAGAGATAGGGGCTATTTTATAGATCAGTATGAGTTTTTGGTAAAAGATGGAGAAATTTAAAATATTAAATAAATATGATTTAAAAACTTTTATATTAAAAATGAAAACAAATAAGTTGGATGATTTAATTAGAATTCCACAAGAATATTACTATACTCAAAATTTAGGAGCAGATTCATTACTTATATAAAATTATTCAGTTACTTTTAATATAATATTATCTAGTTTACTATCTTCTTATTATCATTAATTTATGAAAAATAATATATCTAGGAACAGCTTCAGTATCCGTACGCGGACTGTTTGCGAAAGACGTCTATATTATAGGCGTCTTTTTATATGGTATAATATATTTAATAGGACTGCTCGCACCTCTCAATGATGTGTCCCAGTAGCAGACGTTTTGGGGTAGCTATATGCTACCTCTTTTTTGTTTGCATAAAAATAAGCACCCACATTCTTATGCGAGTGCTAAATACAATCTATTTTGTACCTATATTTTTGCCCCAATTTTGCCCCAATTTCAAATATAAATAGGGGTAAATAAGGGTATTATGTTAATATTTAATATAAAATAAAACCTCCACAAACATTGATTTAACAACGTTTGTAGGGTGATTGTAGAAATTAAGTTGTTTATCTTGAATAGTACTCAACGATTAATTGTTCGTTAATTTCAGCTGATAATTCGCTACGTTCTGGTAGACGTACGAATGTACCTTCTAATTTGTCTGCATCGAAGTCTAGGTATTCTGGAACGAAGTTATTGAATTCTAGAGCTTCTTCAATGATGTCTAATTTTTGTGATTTTTCACGTACACCGATTGTTTGACCTGGTGAAAGTTGGTAAGACGGAATGTCTAATACTTTACCATCAACAGTGATGTGTCCGTGGTTTACTAATTGACGTGCTTGACGTTGAGTTTTTGCTAAACCTAAACGTAATACTACGTTGTCTAAACGTGAAGCAAGTAAGATCATGAAGTTTTCACCGTGGATTCCTGGCATGTTACCCGCACGGTCGAATAGTGAACGGAATTGACGTTCGTTTACTCCATGCATGTAACGAAGCTTTTGCTTCTCTTTTAATTGTAAACCATATTCTGAGAGTTTAACTCTTTGGTTTGGTCCATGTTGCCCTGGAGCGTATGGACGCTTTTCTAATTCTTTACCTGTGCCTGATAATGAAATACCTAGGCGACGTGACTTTTTCCAAGTCGATCCTGTAAAACGAGCCATTATTGACTCCTCCTTAATGATTTATTTATATGCAAATAACATCATAAGGGGTAGTTACTTCTATGGGTATGTGATTCAAAGTGTCTTCGCCTCATAGCATTGGTTACACAACACATCGCAACCGCTAATCACATAAGGTCATAGAATAATTACCTGCTACTTATATTGTTCATTTACACAATTTAATATATTACGTGAAATGACTACTAATGTCAAGAGAAGAACTAATTATATATATTTTTTAATAATTTCAACGACCTCGATTAATCCGACTCTATCTTTCTCTTCAAATCGTTCGTAAATTGGTGAATCGATATCTAATACACCGATGCCTTTTCCATCTTTATAGATTGGTAAGACGATTTCTGATTTGCTATTTGCGTCACAAGCGATATGTCCTGGAAATTCGTTGACGTCATCAACGATAAAAATATCATTCCCACGATATGCTGTGCCGCACACTCCTTTACCAACTTCTATTGTTGTACATGCGGGTTTTCCTTGGAATGGCCCGAGGATGAGTTGTTCTTTATCTTCATCAAATAAGTAAAAGCCCACCCAGTTAATGTTTTCTAAGAAGTGATCGAGTAGTGCAGATGCATTTGCAAGGTTTGCAGTTACGTTTAAATTCTCTTCAAGTAACGCATCGAGTGCTTGGTGTAATTCCTCGTATGATTGAATAGGTGTATTATCAAACATCGTATTGCCTCCTAATAATGTGAATATGAATTTTGTATATTTTTAAAAATTATACCGTTTAATGTTTTTTCTTTCAAAGATTTAGTCTATAATAAATTATAAGTTAGGGAGGGTAATTGTATGTGGATTTATTTATTAATTGGACTGATTATCCTTGTTATTATCGTAGTCGGGGTTTTATTTTATTTAAGAAAGTCTAAACAAGAAGAAGTTTCAAAAGAAAAAGAACGACTACAACAAGTAATTCAATTACCATTCCATTTAGATTTAGAAAAATTTAAATCTTTTAATCTACATGGAGAGGCTAAAGAATTATATGAACAATTGGATGGCCGCTGGAAAGACACATTAAAAAACAACAAAATGCATGCTGAAAGTAACTTTGAAGCAGCAGATGAGAATTTAAAGAAGTTTAAATTTAGTGATAGTAAACAAAATGAAGATCATGCAGTTCAGCACATCGATAATATCGAAACAATGTATGATGAGTTATCATCTGAAATTTCATCTTTTGTAAATCAAAATGACGAAAGTCGTAAACTTTATGATGAGTCTGTAGACCTACAACGAGAAGCAAACCGTGACGTTTTAGCAGATGGTCATAAATTTGGTGATTCTAGAAAACCGTTAGAGTCTTTAATTAATTCATACGAACCAGAATTAGAAAAGTATAGCTCTCTTGTAGATAACGGAGATTATAATGAGGCATATAGTCATATTTCTGATGTACACGAAGAACTCGTGAACTTAAAAGAAAGTATGGAGAGAATCCCTTCATTAATTAAAGAAGTTCAAAAAGACTTACCGACACAGTTTCAAGAAGTACGTTATGGCTGTAGAGAGTTGAGATTAGACGGATATGACTTAGAACATATTAAAGTTGATATGACACTTTCACGCCTACGTACAGAATTAAATTTAATCGAGCCAAAAATTGCGAAGTTAGAATTAGAAGAAGCTGAAGCAGATTTAGATCGTATTAACAATGAACTTGATGATATGTTTGACTTAATCGAACACGAAGTTGAAGCTAAAATTAAATACGATGATTTAAAAGATAAAGTTACCGACTCATTGTTTAAAGCAAAAGATACTAATATGTCACTTCGCACAGAAATTAACTTTATAAAAGAATCTTATTACATTAATGATAGAGAAGTTCAGACGATTCATAAGTATGAACATGAAATTGAAGAACTCGTCACAATGTATTCAGGTATTGAAAACGAAGTGAATAAAAACACGACACGTTACAGTAGAATAATTGATAACTTAGAATATATCGATAGTACAATTGAAAGTATTAATAACAAACAAGATGAAGTCCTCGAATATTTACAGTCATTAAAATATGATGAAGAAGAAGCAATCGATAACACAGACTTAATCGATGAGAAAAAAGAAGAGATTATGCATCGCTTAACGACTTCTAACTTAGTGAGAATTCCTGAGCAGTTCATCGTTATGAAACATGAACTGGATAACGAAGTGAAAGAAATCGATCGATATCTAGAGCGCCGACCATTAAATGTGCGTTATATAAAAGAAAAAGTCGACAAGGCAGTTATTCTTTTAAATAACTTCGAGCAAGAAGCTTATGAAGTGATTCATGACGCAGAGCTCTCAGAACTCATTATTCAGTATGCAAACCGTTACCGTAAAGATAATGCTGAACTTGATAGTCATATCGAAGAGGCGACGCGTTTGTTTAATGAAAATCGTTATAAACGTTCATTAGAAATTGCGGAAGAAGCATTAAGTGAAATTGATAAAGATGCAGTTGATCGAATTTTTGAAGCATATGAAAACAGATAAGACTTAGGCGATGTCCTAAGTCTTTTTTATGGTAGGAGAGATTTTTATGATTTATTTAGACAATGCAGCAACGACAAAGCCGTTTAAAGAAACTCTTGAAACGTATAATACTGTCAATGAACAATACTTTTTTAACTCAGCGAGTATCCATAAAGGTGGTCAAGAAGTCAGTCAGTTACTCGAAGCTTCTCGTTCACAAATGAAAGAGTTATTAAATTTAAATGACTATGGACTCATATTTACTTCTGGTGCGACGGAAAGTAATAATATTGCGATACAAAGTACAATTAAACGTAAAATTAAGTTTGGTAAGACAGTTCTTGTATCTGAACTTGAACACCCAAGTGTCATTGAGGTGTTAAGAAATATTGAAGGTATTAATCTTGTCTATATTAATACAAAAAGAGACGGTATTATTGACCTCGAAGACTTAAAAGAGAAAATGAATGACGATGTTATTTTCGTATCAATTATCGCTGTAAATAATATTGTTGGTAGCGTGAATCCTGTAGAAGAGATTATAAAAGTTGTGAAAGAATATAATCGTGCATTTCTACATATTGATGCGACTCAAGCCATCGGAAAAATTGATTTAAATTATAACGGTGTGGATGCTTTAACTTTATCAGCACATAAGTTTTACGGTGTAAAAGGTGTTGGGGCATTATTTGTAAAAGAGGTTGACGCGTTGCAACCAGTCATGTACGGGGGCGGTCATGAGTTAAACGTTAGAAGTGGTACAGTCAATGTACCGGGAATTGTATCAATGGCAAAATCGTTACGACTGGCGATTGAAAACATGAACCGTGCGAGCAAAAATTTAAAGTCATATAATAAAAAAATCACCGATTATTTTAAAGACTACAAAGCGATTTACATTCAGCCGTCACATTTACCGAATTATATTAATATGTCAATTAATGGTGTAAAGGGCGAAGTGATAGTAAATGCATTATCTAAGCACTCGATTTACGTGTCAACAACAAGTGCATGTGCGTCACAGCGTGATGAATTAAACGAAACTCTAATTGCGATGGGCAATAAAAACAGTGTCATCGAAGGAAGTATTCGCATTACGATGGGGCAGTATACAACTGAAGAAGAAGTGGATCGGTTTATAGAAGTATTCGACGAGATTTATAAAGAATTAGGAGATGTATTCATTGAATTATGATTTAATACTCGTAAGATACGGAGAACTTACGTTAAAAAAGAAAAATAGAAAAATGTTTATTGGTAAACTCGTTTCTCAAATTGAACAAGCATTAGAAGGTAAAAGTGTTGTGGTTCGAGCAAATAGAGACAGAATGTATATTGAGTTAGACAATGAAGATGCATACGACATTATCGACCGTTTAAAGCATATAAATGGGATTTTAAGTATGTCACCGATTATTCGACTCCGCAAGTCTGAAGATGAAATGAAGCGAGTTGCTCTAGAATTAGAGTCAACATTTAATAAGGACGATACATTTAAAGTCGAAGTGAAACGTGTGGACAAATCATTTCATTTAAAAACACATGATATCCAGCAACTGATTGGTGGATACGTGGTAAGAGAAACAAATCGACCAGTTAATATTAAACAACCTGACCACACAATTATGATCGAAGTACGTTTTGAAGGAGTATATATGTACAGCGAAGTGTTCGAAGGTAATGGTGGATTACCACTTGGTACAGGTGGTAAAACTGTTTTAATGTTATCTGGTGGAATAGACAGCCCAGTTGCTGGATTTGAAATTATGAAGCGCGGGATTGAAGTTGAGGCAATTCACTATTTTTCACCACCATATACAAGCGAACGGTCGCTAGAAAAAGTTAAAAAACTAGTTGATATTATGGCGGAAAAAACAGGTGTCAGTATTAAGATGCATATTGTACCGTTTACAAAGATTCAAACAGCGATTTACGATAAAATTCCAGATGGTTACTCAATGACAACAACGAGACGGGTGATGTTAATTATTGCTGAAAGACTTGCAAAATCAATCGGTGCTGAAGCGATTGTGAACGGTGAAAACATCGGACAAGTCGCGTCACAAACGTTAACTAGTATGAATACTATCAATCAAGTGACAAATTTCCCAGTACTAAGACCACTATTAACGTATGAAAAAAATGAAATTATTCAAAAATCAATGTACTACGGAACATATGAAACGTCGATTTTACCGTATGAGGATTGTTGTACAATATTTAAACCAAAAAAGCCTAAAACACAACCAAACTTAGAAAATGTCGAGAAATATGAATCTAACATAGATTTTGAGCCATTCATTGAAGAAGCATTAAAAGATATTGAAATTTATCATTCAAATAGTGAAGAAAAAAATTCAAAGTTTAGTGACTTATTATAATTTAGCTGTGTTAAACTAACTAGTACAGATGTTGAAAGGAGATGGAAATATGAAAAGAGTTATTGCATTAATTGCTGCAATTGCACTCCTTATTTCAGGTGTTGTAATGAGCGTATTTAATGTATTTCAAAAAGAACAATTAGATGATTTTTTCAGTAGTTTTTCAGACCAGTCACCCGTCACAGTTTTAGAAGAAGGTGACGCAAATAACCAAATCGCAGTCATTAACATCGAAGGAGTAATTCAGTCTGCTCCGGAAAGTTCAGGGTTTTTAAACCCTACTGCTGGCTATAATCACCAGTTAACAATTGAAGCATTAAAAGAAATTATCGAAGATGACTCAGTAAAAGCTATATTATTAGATGTTAACTCTCCAGGTGGAGGCGTTTATGAAAGTGCTGAGGTACATAAGTATTTAAAAGAAGCAAAAGATAAAGGTAAAAAAATCTACAGTTCAATGGGAACAATGGCAGCTAGCGGTGGATATTACGTATCAGCGCCTGCGGATAAAATCTATGCAAGTAATGAAACGTTAACAGGCTCAATCGGTGTAATTATGCAAAGTATTGATTACAGCGAACTTGCAGAAAAATACGGCGTAAAATTTAATACGTATACATCTGGAGATATGAAAGATATGTTATCTCCATCTAAAAAACCATCTAAAGAGGAAAAAGAGTATGTTCAACATATGGTCGATTCAATGTTTAGTGACTTTGTAAAAGTCGTTTCTGAAGGTCGAGATATGAGTGAAAAAGAAGTTCGTAAACTCGCAGACGGTCGAGTATATTTAGGGAACGATGCTTTAGAAAATGGTTTAGTCGATGAGATTGGTTACTATGATGATGCACTAAACGATCTTAAAAAAGAAATCGATGTTGATAACCCACAAGTTTACACGTACGGTCAAGACTTAAATAGCTTATCAAAATTTAGGTTTAAAGCACCGAATATGGTTCAAAAGTTATTTACAGATAACGAGGCATTAATCGTTGAAAACTTATTAAATAAACGTCAAGGTCCAAAACCAATGTACTTATACGAAGAATAGAGGTGAGGTAATGAAAAAAGAAACAGTAATCTTGCAAAAAGAATTATTATATCCTGTTGCAGATACGATTGTACGTCTCATTGCCTACATCATCGATCTCATCGTTTTATGGTCGATTCGTCAAATTGCAGTCATTCCAATTTTAACGATGCTTGGTCTTATGAACAAAAATATAATATTTGATGCGATTCCAGTATCAACTGTTGTATCGACAATTGTATTTTTCACATACTTTGTCTTGATGACATATTTCTTCCATCAAACGTTAGGAAAGATGATATTTGGTATAGAAGTCGTTTCAAGTAAAGGATATAATTTATCATTTATGCAAGTAATATTTAGAGAATTAATTGGTCGATATATCACACAAGCGCTTCTAAATTTACCATACTTAATGATTTTATTTAACAAAAACCGTATGGGTCTTCACGACTTCATCGGAGACACTTTAGTTGTAAACTCTAATGATGTTGAATATACTGTGGATATAGAATCTAACAGAAAAGAAGGGCTGATTTAACTTATGACAACAATTACTTTTGGTGGCAATGAAGTCACATTAGACGGTAAAGCAGTAGATAAAGGTCAACAAATTGAAAGTTTTAAAGTTGTAAACAATGAGTTAAAAGATGTTGAACCGTTAAAAGAGTTTAAAGGTACAAAAAAGCTAATTAGTGCAGTACCTTCACTTGATACGGGTGTGTGCCAAGTTCAAACAAAAACATTTTATAATAAAGTTGCTGATGTTGAAAACACACAACTAATTACTATTTCAAACGACTTACCATTTGCTCAAAAACGCTTCTGTGCAGATGAAGGTATCGATAATGCAGTTACTTTATCTGACCATAAAGATCTTGAATTTGCAAAACAATTTGGTACACTAATGCCAAACTTACGCCTTCAAGCGAGAAGTGTGTTCGTTTTAGACGAAGATGATAAAGTCGTATACTTTGAATATGTACCTGAAGGTACGAACGAACCAGATTATGAGAAAGCAATCGAAGCTTTAAAAAGTATTTAATGAATTGCTATAATAGGACTATTCGAAAGAATAGTCCTTATTTTTTTAGAGGTGAATATTTAAATGGAATTGAGTAATTTAGAGAAGATTTATGAAACACTCGTCAGTAAAACTGATGAAATTAAAAAAGAAACTGATTTATCGAGAATAGAATCGCTGTCACGCGCACTACTTGAAGTGGAAGTAGATGGAACAAAAGCCGAAAAAAGAAAAGCGTTTCAGTTTGCATACTTAAAACAGTTAAAAGATGAAACTATTCAACCGAATCATCAATTAACGCCTGATGTTATTGGGTATACAATCGGATATATTAGTAATGTTTTAAATACTAATAAAGAAGTATCTTTATTAGATGTTGGTAGTGGGACAGGTCATTTATCAATGACGTTAAGTGAATTAAATCCAGAATTAGATTTAAATGGTGTGGAAATCGATCCGACACTCGCAGAGCTCAATGCAAATCTATGTGAGTTTTTAGAAACACATATGAAAATCTATCCTCAAAACATTATCGAACCAAATTTCATTGAAACAGTCGATACGGCAGTTGGTGACTTACCAGTTGGCTATTATCCGGTGCAAGTTGAAGGATACAAAACAGCGTTTAAAGAAGGTAATAGCTTCGCACATCTATTAATAATTGAAGCAGGTATGAACAAAGTTAAAAGCGATGGCATCGGTATTTTTACAGTACCATCAAATATTTTAACTGAAAATCAAGAGACCTTTAAAAAGTATATTAAAGAAGACGTCACATTACTTATGTTTTTAAATTTACCAAGAACAATTTTTAAAGATGAAAAAAGTCAAAAGTCAATTATCGTTCTTAAAAAAGGATATGAAGCCTTACAAAATAAAGATGTCTTAATTGGAGATATTCCTGACTTTAAAAATGAAGCGAGTATGAAAAACTTTTTAAAAACGATTGAAGAATGGAATAATAAATAAAATGTTTAACCTCCTTAAGAAATGGATACTCTGTATAGTACAGACTTTTAAGGAGGTCTTTATTAATGAAATACGATAAATTATATATAGATGGTGAATGGGTTGAACCATCAACAACAGATGTAATTGAAGTTGAAAATCCAGCAACAGAAGAGATTTTTACGACAGTAGCAAAAGCGACAAGTGAAGATGTCGACAAAGCAGTCGAAGCAGCAACTCGTGCGTATAAAGAATATAATCAAACATCATTAGAAACACGTAAAAAATATGTTGAAGAAATTTTAAATGGTATAATCGAGCGTCAAGAAGAGTTTGAAGAAACGATTCGTCAAGAGCTTGGAAGTTCATATAACTATACAAAAACCGCACAAGTTGAGCAAGCAATCAATGAGATTAAAGCAGCTCTTGAAAATGCTGATAAAGTAGATTTTACAGAGCATCACGAAGGATTTGACTTAGTACGTGAAGGTGTGGGGGTTGTTGCAGCAATCACACCATGGAACTATCCATTAAACCAAATCCAAAGAAAATTAACGGGGATTTTATTAGCGGGTGCGACAACTGTTATAAAACCAAGTACAAAAACACCTGTTACAGCTTATTTACTTGCTGAAGTAATCGACAATACAAGCCTACCAAAAGGCGTATTTAACTTAGTTCCAGGATCTGGTAGCGAAGTCGGAGATTCACTGACAGGTCACGAGAATGTTGATATGGTGTCATTTACTGGATCTACAAAAGTAGGAAGAGGAATTTACGAGCAAGCAAAAGAAAATATTAAAAATATTCACCTAGAACTGGGCGGTAAATCACCAAACGTATTACTCCCTAACGGAGACGCTAAAAAATCTGTAAAACAATCGATGGATGCAATTATTAATAATGCTGGACAAGCGTGCTCTGCATTAACGCGTATCATTGTACCTGAATCAAGATTAGAAGAAGTTGAAAGTTACATTAAAGAATACGTTGAAGAAAAAGTACGTATCGGTAGCCCTGAAGATGAAGATAAAACAATTGGACCAGTATTATCTAAACAACAACAAGATAAAATTTACGAATATATTGAAACAGGTAAAAAAGAAGCGACATTACTACTTGGAGGCGGTAAAGTAGAAAGTGAAGACAAAGGTTACTATGTTGAACCGACTGTATTCACAAACGTCGATAATAAGAGTACAATCGCTCAAGAAGAAATCTTTGGTCCTGTATTAGCTGTTATCACTTACAAAGATGTTGATGAAGCACTCGAAATTGCAAATGATTCTAGTTACGGATTATTCGGTGCCGTATTTGGTGAAACAAAAGAAGAAGCATATGAATTTGCGAAACAAATCCGTACAGGAAGTATTCTTGTAAATGGTTCGCCTAGACTCCCTGCAGCTCCATTTGGAGGATATAAACAATCTGGTATCGGTAGAGAAATCGGGTGGATTGGTATTGAAGAATATACAGAACTAAAAGTGTTATATACAGAGTAAATAAATTAAGGGCCTCTACTAAAAGTAGAGGCCCTGTTTTAATGCTTTAGTTTCTGTGTTCTTGTACTAATTCATCAGTTGCAACTGTTGGTTCAAAGTCATCAGGTAATGTTTCAGTTCTAACGACTAAAACGTCACATGAAGCATGACGTACAATAGCTTCAGATACTGATCCAATAATGAAACGTTCAACGGCGTTTAAACCTGTAGAACCAACAACGATTAAGTCAGCATTCGTATCTTTAACGATTTTTTTAGGAATTACTGATTTAGGAGAACCGTACTCGATGAGTTTAACAACGTCTTCAACACCATCAGAAATCGCTTTATTTTTGTAGCCTTCTAAAAGCTTGTCAGCAAAGTTTTTTGCACGTGTTGAAATTGTACGATCATAAGCTTCAACAGAAGCATAACTTCTTGTATCGATTACGTTAGTTACAATAAGACGCGCGTTAGATTGTTTTGCTAAGTTCACCGCTTTTTCAAATGCCCATTCTGCTTCATGAGAACCGTCGACTGCGATTAAAATGTTTTGGTAATTTTTCATGAATATTCCTCCTTAACTTCAGTACTCCATACCCTTTTTCTGTAATTAATAATCAGTAAAGAGTAGTACTGTCATATTTATTTTACCAAATTTACTAATGTATGGATAACAATTTTTTTACTTATTATGTTATGATGAAATTAAGAGGAAGTTGTTATAATCAATAAGAAAAGAGGTAATCAAATGATTATTGGAGTACCAAAGGAAACTAAAAACAACGAAAATCGTGTCGGACTAACACCAGATGCTGCGTATGCATTTGTTCAAGCAGGTCACGAAGTGCTTATTGAGAAAGATGCGGGACTTGGATCATTTTTCTCTAACGAAGAATATGAAGAAAAAGGCGCAAAAATCGTAGACTCTGCAAGTGAAGCATGGGACGTTGACATGGTGGTTAAAGTTAAAGAACCACTTGAACCGGAATTTGATTTGTTCAAAGAAAATCAAATTATCTTTACGTACTTCCACTTAGCACCAGAAGTAGAATTAACGAAAGCGTTAATTGACAAAAAAGTAACAGCAATCGCTTATGAAACAATTGTCGATCAATACGGTGGATTACCATTATTACAACCGATGAGTGAAGTTGCGGGACGTATGGCAACACAAGTTGCGGTTGAGAACCTAGTTGCGATTAAAGGTGGACGCGGTATTTTACTTTCAGGTGTCCCTGGAGTTGACCGTGGTAAAGTAACAATTATCGGTGGAGGTAACGCAGGTACGAACGCAGCTAAAATTGCAGTTGGACTCGGAGCGAAAGTTACAATTCTAGACCTAAACCCACACCGTTTAAGAGAGTTAGATGAGTTATTTGGAGACCAAGTTCAAACGTTAATGTCTACACCAATGAATATCAAAAAAGAAGTCGAATCAAGTGATGTTGTTATTGGTTCGGTATTAATTCCAGGTGCAAAAGCACCAGTGTTAGTCACTGAAGAAATGATTAAAAATATGGGTGACGGATCAGTGGTTGTCGATATTGCAATTGACCAAGGTGGTAACTTTGAAACATCTGACCGCATCACAACACATGATGACCCAACGTATGTGAAACATGGTGTAATTCACTACACTGTAGCGAACATGCCAGGTGCAGTGCCAAGAACTTCTACAATTGCTTTAACAAACTCAACATTACAATATGGACTTCAAATCGCAAACTTAGGTCCAGAAGAAGCAGCAAAACGTAACGCAGGACTTAAAGAAGGATTTAACGTCTATCAAGGTCACGTGACATATAAAGCAGTTGCAGAAGCACAAGATTTAGAATACGTTGAAATTGATTCATTAATCTAATATACAAGTAGATTTAAAAGGGATGAGTGCTAATAGCTCATCTCTTTTTTTAATAGAATTGACGACTGGAATAATTTCGATACGTTTTCTTGCGAACGATTTTAGTTGTGCAAGTGGTTTTAGCTCATTATAATTTTTAAAATCTAAATCTCTGACATCATACATTACTGCAGTCACGTTATGCTTAATTGCAATTTCTAAATTTTTAGATTGTAAAAAATAGGGGATATTTGAAAACGATGGACCGATAATCAAATGTTTTTGTTGAATAATTTTAGATAGTTCTCTTAGAAAATTTTCATCTAATTCATTTTTTACAATGCATTGATCAGTCACATATCCGTCAATATTTGGTGTTTCTTTTATCGTTTCGAAATGGATATTTTGAATGATAAATGGATCTATTTCATTAAAATAATTTAAGGACATTAACACCGTACTATTTTGGTGCATCATCTTATACATATTTGTAACGACTGGATTTGATTCTATTAAATCGTTTGTAAAGAAGACGAAATCTTTACTTTCACTAAAATTATTTATATTAAAAATTGTAGTCATAGTAACACCTCTCACATAATATAGCACAATATAATGATTAATTAAGTAAAAATTCGGTTATATAATTAGAGTAGATAATAAGGAGGAAATATAATGACACAAGTAACTTATCATGGACATTCTATCGTTCAATTTGAACATGACGGTGTTAAAGGGATTTTTGACCCGTATATTACCGGGAATGAGTTAACAGATTTAAAAGTAGAAGATGTTAAAGTAGATTATATTTTACTCACACACGCACATAATGACCACGTTGGAGATACTGTTGAAATTGCTAAAAATAATGACGCGACAGTCATTGCACCAGTTGAATTAGCAGGATATTTAGAAACTCAAGGCTTAAACACGGTCGGTATGAATATCGGCGGGGCAAAAGAGTACGATAATTTTAAAGTGAAATATGTTCAAGCGTTTCACTCATCAAGCTTTACAGATGATGATGGTAACGTTCATTACGGTGGTATGCCAACAGGTATTATATTAACACTCGGCGATAAAAAGATTTACCATGTCGGAGATACAGCAATCTTTAGTGACTTAAAACTTATCAGTGAGCTTAACGGAGAGTTTGATGTTGCATTTGTACCGATTGGTGACCACTTTACGATGGGAATTAGTGACGCGATTCATGCTACTGACCAACTAATTCAACCGCGAGTCGTAGTACCAGTCCATTACAATACGTTCCCACCAATTAAGCAAGATCCTGAAAACTTTAAACAAGCACTTGAAACAGAGTGCCAGATTTTAAAACCTGGTGAAGCGGTAGATTTTAAATAAGAGTATAAAGTAGTTATTTAAGGTGAGTGGACAACTTTATAATTATTATTTAACAATAATATAAATTTGAGACTGAAATTTGTTAAATAAAACAATATATTTAACAAAATTTAGTTTAATCATCCGAAATATGTTAAGTAAAAAATTATAATTAACAAAAACGAGTTTGAGTAATCGATATTTGTGAAATAAAGTTGATTAATTAACAAAAGATGAAACTTTTTGTTAAATAAATTTCGATAAGAAACTATAAATATATTAAATAACTTGCCTATAACTCTTAAAATATAAAACTCCCCTAAACTAGGCGCAATTCGGTGCCTTGGTTTAAGGGAGTTTTTAGGTTTAATTAAATAAATATTTACCAATGTCGAGTGGGTGGATGTTGTCTTCGCCTTTATACACGCGCATGTTTCCACCTGAAATTTCATCGATTAATAAAATGTCGCCAGTTTCTTTATCTTTACCGAATTCAAGCTTAATATCATAAAGTTCTAAGTCTTTTTTTAGTAGTTCTTCTTTAATGATATTTGAAATTTGAATTGTAAGTTGTTCAATTTTGTCGTACTCGTCGTTTGTTAGTAGTCCTAAAATGTCTAACGTTTCTTTTGAAGCGACTGGATCTTGTCGATCGTCATCTTTTAATGTAAATTCTACGATTGGTGAGTTTAATACTGTGCCGTTTTCTATGTATTTACCGTATCTTCTATAATAGCTTCCAACTGCAACGTAGCGACAAATAACCTCTAAGCCGTCACCGAAATTCTCAATTTCTTTTACGCGCATTTCTTTTTTATCTAAATCGCTTGAAAGATAATGTGTTGGAATGTTGTTGGCTTCTAAAGTTTTAAAGAAATGAGATGTCATTTCTAATCCTGCACGTCCAGATCCTTCGACTGTGAGGCCGACTTGGTTTTCACCCGGATCAAATACACCATCTTTACCAGTCATATCATCTTTAAAGTAAAGGACGATTTCACCGTTATCATCTTTAAACACATCTTTTGTTTTACCAGCATAAATACGTTCCATAACAAACTCCTTATAAATAAGTGATATATTTATCATATAAAAAAAAGATTGTATTGTCATTGTAAAATTAAAAAAAACCATCTAACTTTTGTTAGATGGTCATGCAAATTATTGTTTAGTTTTTTCGTATGCTTCATCTTCAATCGGTAAATTTTGTTTAAAGTATTTACGCGCTTTGTTGAAATGAGTGACGTTAATAATACCAAAAGTGATAAAAATTCCGCCAACTAAATACGTCACGACTGTTTGAAATTGTATGATGGAATTCATACCAAATACAATTAAAAATATACCAAACCAAAATCTAGCCATCGCATTATAATATGCCTTTCTTACGTCTCTTTTAGTACGTATTTGAAGCACTTTATAAAATAAAAATACAAAGAAACTTACAATTAATGCAGTAACTAGAGTAGTGATTAATAACTGAAAACCTGTACTCATTATTACAACTCCATTCTACTGTAGTATAATTGCTTAAAGAGAATATCACAACTATTACTGAGGTGTTTTTAATGTTTAATCAATTTTTAGAACAACTACGATCATTAAATGAATATAAAGATAATGTATTTAAACAGATCGAGGCCGCTGAGTCCATTGTTATTTTAAGACATATTCGACCGGACCCTGACGCTTTAGGTTCTCAATTATCATTAAAACAATATTTAAAAAATAAATATCCTGAAAAAGAAATCCGTGCGCTAGGTGTTTATGAAAACGAACTTAAATTTATGGGTGAATTAGATGATGGCGAAATTACTGAAAAAGATCTCGTCATTGTTTTAGACACAGCGAATGTTGAAAGAATCGATTATGACGGTGACTTTACAGTTGGTAAAGGTGTTATTAAAATCGATCACCATCCAAATATCGAACCATATGGTGACATTAATATTGTTGAACCGTCAGTCTCTTCAACGAGTGAGTTAATTTATATTCTTTTATCACTTGTAGATAGTCATTCAATCGATAAAACAGTACGCTCACTCGTTTATTTAGGGATTATTGGAGACACGGGACGATTTTTATATAACTCACATCCATCAACATATGAAGTGATGAGTGACATTGCAAGAGGAGAAGTCGATACAAATGGACTTCTTATGAAATTATACAAAAAATCATTAGAGGATTTTAAGTTCTCAGGATTTTTAATTAACAACTTTAACTTAACTGATAAAGGCGTTTTAAGCGTGTATGTGTCTGAAAAAGACCGCGAAGATTACGGAGTAGATGAAACAGCTGCCGCATTACAAGTGAACTTATTTAGAGACGTTGAAGACGTCAAGGTTTGGTTTATGGCATTAGAATCTGGTGATGAAATTAGAGTAAGATTACGTTCAAAAGATGTTGAGATTAATGACGTTGCTGCACATTTCGGTGGGGGTGGACACCCGCATGCGAGTGGAATTAGATTTAGAAGAAAAGAAGATTTAAACAAGTTAATCGAAAAATTAGAAGAAAAATTATAAAAGTTGAGGTGAAGTGAATGATCAATTTAAATGTGCATAGTAGTTACGAGTTTCTAAACAGCAATATTCAAATTGATCCACTTCTATATATTTTAAAAGAAGATAAGCAAACAAGTGTTGCGATAACAGACTTTAACTATATGCACGGGGCATATGAGTTTATCGAAAAAGCACAAAAAGAGAACATTAAACCAATCGTCGGTCTAGAAGTTGAAATTGAATCAAACTTTGAAAATGCGAACGTAGTTTTATATGCTAAAAACTTAGATGGCTTTCACTTTTTATCAAAATTATCTTCTCGAATTAGCTATAAACAAATAGACACGACACCATTATCATTTTTAAAAGATACCACGGGTTGTATCGCCGTATTAAAAAATGAAGATGGAATTGGTATCTTGAATGAAATTAATATCCCTAGAGAAGATAAATACGTTTCTCACAAATTAAATCACGATACGTATAAACGTGCATATATTTCTGAGAGTTATTACTATAAACAATTAGACGCGCCAGTAAAAACTATTTTAAATGCGATTCAAAAAAATGAAAAAATAAATTTAGACTATTTAAACGAATCAGAAGGTACATCTCACGTTAAGTTAAGAGAAGAAGTCAAAGAATTTGAAGGCTTTTTAGAAGTAAATAAAGAAATCGTCAGTAAATGCGAAATGTATATCCCAAAAGTTGAATTTACACTTCCAAAATTTACAAACGATTCGAGTGAGGAATTATTAAAAGAAGAATTAAAGAATGCGTTAAATAAAAAAATCAAAAATATCACGTCTAACTATACAAATCGTTTAAATAAAGAATATACGACGATTGTAGAAATGGGATATGCGGATTATTTTTTAATTGTTTCAGACCTCGTAAGATATTCAAAAAATAACGATATTTACGTCGGCCCAGGTCGCGGGTCGTCTGGAGCAAGTTTAGTTGCGTATTTACTCGATATTACTGATATCGATCCAATTGAATATGATTTACTTTTTGAAAGATTTTTAAATAAAGAACGCGTAACAATGCCAGATATTGATATTGACTTTGCGTCAGTAGATCGTCCGAAAGTACTCAAATATTTACAAGATAAATACGGTGAGATGCATGTAGCGAATATATTAACTTACAACAATATGACTGCTAAAAGTGCAGCACGAGAAATCGGAAGAATTTTTAATTTTACAGATAGTGAATTAAGAGAAGTTTCTAATATTATTGATGAAAACAATATGAATTTAGAAGATGCTTTTAATTCTCAGAGGTTTAACCATTTAATCGAAATTCACCCAAAATACAAGTCACTAAAGAAGTACGCATTAAAAATTGAAAACTTACCAAGAAATACGTCTATTCATGCAAGTGGTGTGTTACTTGGTAGAAATCCTTTAAATGAAGAAATACCGATTATGTTTACTAGTGATGGGATTAGTAGTCAGTGGCCGATGGCTGATTGTGAAAAAGTTGGGTTACTAAAAATCGATGTCTTGAGTTTACAAACACTGTCGCTAATTCGTTATATGAGTACACGTATTAAACATAAAAATCCAGGGTTTGATGTAAATAATATCCCGTTAAATGATGAAAAAACATTTAAGTTATTATCTTCTGGGTTAACAGCAGGGATTTTTCAGTTAGAATCTGAAGGTATTACGAGAGTGATTGAAAGATATAAACCGAATAGTTTGTTAGATCTTGCGCTCGTTTTAGCAATGTATCGTCCAGGACCAATGGAACAAATTGATCATATTATTCATATTAAACATGCTAATGCACCTATCCAATACCCACATGATGATTTAAAAGACATATTAAAAGATACGTATGGAGTCATGATCTTCCAAGAGCAAATTATGCAAACGACGCGTAAAATCGCTGGTTTCACGCTGCAAGAAGCGGATATTACTCGGCGTGCGATGTCAAAAAAGAACCGAGAAGAACTCATGAACGAAAAAACAAAATTCATCCAAGGTGCATTAAAAAATAATTACGATCAAAATGTGAGTGAAATACTTTTTAACTTAATTTTAAAGTTCGCAGACTATGGATTCCCAAAAAGTCATGCGTTAGTTTACTCAATTATTACGTATCGTATGGCATATATTAAAGCACATTACCCGAAAGAATTTTACTCGGTGATGTTACTCGAGCATAAAACAAAACCAGATAAATTAGAACGTACATTACAAGAATTAAAATTATTAAACATTAAATTGGTTAAACCTAGCATTCACAAGTCACTGTATCAAAATACAAGTGAAGGGAACGGAATTCGACTTGGTTTTTCAATGTTAAAAAGTATTTCAAAAGAATTAGCCGATAAGATTATAGAAGCACGTCAAGAACAGCCATTTGAAGATATTTATGAATTCATCTCACGGTTAAATGAATTCGGCATTCGTTTAACAGAAAAACAGGTTAATGCACTCATTTTATCTGGAAGTTTAGATGAGTTTAATCGTTCGAGAAAGTCACTTTTACAAGAATCTAAAAAAGCGTTAGATGCAGTCAAAGATGGAGTGAACCAAATTAATTTAATCGACATGGTTCTCGGGTTAACCCCCGTTCGATCTGAAGCAGATGTTGAAGAACTATCTCAAACTGAAAAAATTAATGGAGAAAAGGAAGTATTAGGATTCTTTATATCTGAACACCCGATAATTTTAAAACATCAAGATATACAGTACGTTCCTTTTCATTTACTCAGTAATAAAAACAAACGTGAACAAGGGATATTTCTCGTTTATATATTAGAAGTTCGTCAAATTCGTACGAAAAAAAATGAAGATATGGCTTACGTTAAAATTACAGATGGTCATACAGAGACGGATGCTGTGTTGTTTCCAAAAAATTATATTATAAACTTATCTAAACTCCAGCAAAATATGCTTGTTATTGATGGTGTGATGGATGAATATAAAAATAATAAACAACTTATTATCAATCGATTATATATGGTGGATGATTTTGTGAGAGATTATATTAAACATACTAAATATGTTGTTGTTCGTAATCATGAAACGAAAGATTTAACACATATACTCACTCATAATGGAATTCCTGTAATTGATATGAAAAAAAATCGCCTCGGATTTATAAATTACTCACAATTAGAATATTTATTTGATGCACTTGGGAAAGAGAATGTGCGCTTAATTCATTGAAATTGAATGATCGTTAAAGTCATGTTATTATCAGTGGTATGACCACTTAAAAATGGCAGGTAAAAAATGAATAATAAAACAAGATTTGAATATATTTTAATTGAGCTAGAAAAAATTATTCGCGAAAATAACATTAAACCTGGTGATCGTCTTCCAAGTGAACGTTATCTAAAAGATAAACTAAACGTTTCAAGACAGAGTGTTCGAGAAGCACTCCGTGCTTTAGAAATGCTCGGTGTTGTTCACGTAAAAATTGGTGAAGGCACGTATCTTGCTGATTTTAAAGATCACCGCTTATTTGATATTATCGGACAATTTTTAATTAAAACAGACGAACAGCGTGAGGAATTAAAAGAAATTAATCGGGTATTTGAAGATTATGTTAAAAGGGAATATCACGGCAATAAAAATGTTCAAGAACAGGATAATAAAATTCTTCGTGCGATATACACAATTATTAAAAAATATACCGATTAAACATAGAGTCGAGGAGAAGTTATGTTAAAAGATCTATTTTATAAGTTAAATAAAAAGACGAATGAGCCGACCAAAAAGGGGACTTATAAAGACTCAGAGCCGGTGATGACAAAATGTCCAAACTGTAAAAATTTACTTTTTACTAAAGAATTAATTCGAAACGTCCATGTGTGTCCGAAATGTGATTATCATTTTCCAGTCACAAGTGACGAGAGACTCGATGCGTTACTCGATAAAGACAGTAAGCAACTACTATTTACAAATATCACTTCTAAAAATCCATTAAACTTTCCTAATTATGTTTCAAAATTAGAAAATGATAAAAGAAAAACAGGTTTAAATGAAGCGCTTCGTGTCGCACACGGTAAAATTGACGGTAAAGAAGTCGTCGTTGCGGTCATGGATACGAGAGTTCGTATGGGGAGTATGGGAAGTGCAGTCGGTGAAATGCTCGCACAAGCATTTAATTATGCGACTGATCGAAATTTACCAGTTGTTGTATTTACAGCGAGTGGTGGTGCAAGAATGCAAGAAGGTATTTTATCGTTAATGCAAATGGCAAAAGTATCTGTTGCAGTGAAACGTCACTCAAATAAAGGATTATTATATGTTTCATATATGACGCATCCAACAACTGGTGGTGTTAGTGCATCATTTGCTTCAGTTGGCGATATTAACTTAGCAGAAAGTGGAGCACTCATCGGGTTTGCAGGTCGTAGAGTTATTGAAGAAACGATTAAAGAAAAACTACCGGATGATTTCCAAACTGCAGAATTTTTAATCGACCATGGTCAGTTGGATAAAGTTGTTAACCGAACTGAAATGAGATCACTACTCGCACAAATCTTACGTTTACACGAATAGAGGGATGGATTATGTCACGAAATTCTGAAGAAAGTATTGAACAGTTAGAAGCACGACGAAAAGAATTAGAAACTTATGAACAAAAAAACAATATCGATTTAAGTGATGATATTAATAAGATAAAAGCAAAAATAAATAAAAAAAGCACTCAACTTAGTCCTTGGGAGCAAGTAGAACTTGCGAGAACTTTAGAGCGTCCGACAACTTTAGAATATATTGAGAATATTTTCGATGACTTTATCGAGTTTTTTGGTGACCGAGTATACGGTGACGATAAAGCAATTGTCGGTGGTATTGCGAGTATTAACAATCAAGCGGTAACGGTCGTTGGTCATCAGCGCGGGATGACGACAAAAGAAAATATTAAACGTAATTTCGGTATGCCACATCCAGAAGGATATAGAAAAGCACTACGTTTAATGGAACAAGCTGAAAAGTTTAACCGACCGATTATTACTTTTATCGATACAAAAGGCGCCTATCCTGGTAAAGAAGCTGAAGAACGTGGACAAAGTGAAGCGATTGCTAAAAACCTAGTTGAGATGGCAGGTTTAAATGTACCGATTATTTCAATAGTCATTGGAGAAGGTGGATCTGGCGGTGCACTTGGATTAGGTGTTTGTGACCGTCTATATATGTTAGAGAATAGTACATATTCAGTGATATCTCCTGAAGGTGCAGCGAGTATACTATTTAAAGATGGATCGTTAAAAGCAGAAGCAGCAAAATCATTAAAATTAACCGCTTCAGACTTATATGATTTAAATGTTGCAGATAAAGTAATTAAAGAGCCGATTGGTGGCGCGCATATCGATAAAGAGGCTGTGTTTAAAGATACTAAAGAAACAATCTTAAACGGTTTAGATGAATTATCTCAATTCAATGAAGATGTTCTGATAGATTCACGTTTTGAAAAATATATGAATATCGGTGATTTTAAAATCGAAGAAAAATAATACAAATTTAACTCTCTTTTAAGTATGATACTTAGTAAGGGAGTATTTTTTTAGAAAGAGAGTGTAAAAGTGAAGCGTATTGCGGTATTAACAAGTGGTGGAGATGCACCAGGTATGAACGCAGCAGTCAGATCTGTTGTTCGTTCTAGTATAAATAGAGGTTTAGAAGTATATGGGATTTCTTACGGATATTTAGGGTTAATTCGTGGAGATATTAAAAAAATGTCATTATCTGACGTTGGTGATATTATTCAGCGCGGCGGAACGTCACTTCATTCTGCAAGATGTCCGGAATTTAAAGATGAATCTGTCCAAGAAATAGCGGTAAAAATCTTAAAAGAATATCACATTGAAGGATTAGTTGTGATCGGTGGAGATGGTACTTTTAGAGGAGCGACGGCATTAGAAAATCATGGTATTAAAACTATTGCGATTCCAGCGACAATTGATAATGATATACCGATTACAGAAAGTTCAATTGGGTTTGACTCTGCATTAAATACAGTGATTGAAGCGGTTGATAGAATTAGAGACACCGCTACGAGTCATGAACGTACATTTATTATCGAAGTAATGGGTAGAGATAGTGGAATGCTCGCATTATATAGTGGATTAGGAAGTGGTGCAGAATCTGTATTAATACCTGAAGAACCATATGATTTCGAAAAAATCACATCTAAAATTAAACGAGGTATGGAAAGAGGAAAAGCTCACTCAATTATTTTAGTAGCTGAAGGTGTTATGTCAGCAGAAGAATGTAGTAAACTATTAAGTAAAGAATTAGATATTGAGACGAGAATTAGTGTTCTCGGTCACATTCAACGAGGAGGTCGACCTTCGGCAAAAGATAGAATACTCGCGTCAAGATTTGGACACGAAGCAGTTACATTACTTTTAAATGACTATTCGGGTGAGATGGTTTACCTTAAAAATAATACGATTTCGCACGTATCATACGATACCGTGTTAAGTGAAAAAAAGGAATTAGATACTTCACTCATTGAAATTATAAATGAGTTATCTATATAGGAGGATATTATGCGTAATACAAAAATAGTATGTACAATTGGACCAGCTTCAGAAAGTGAAGAAATGTTAGAAAAATTAATGCGTGCAGGTATGAATGTTGCTCGACTAAACTTTTCTCACGGAGACCATGAAGAACATTTAGCGAGAATTAAATCGATTCGTAACGTTGCAAAACGTTTAGACAAACATATCGGAATTTTACTCGATACTAAAGGGCCAGAAATTAGAACACATAATATGAAAGATGGTGTCGTTCATTTAGAGAAAAATCAAGAATTAGACGTTCATATGAATGAAGTGCTCGGCGATAACACACACATTTCAATTACTTATAGTGGGTTAATTCATGACGTTAAAGAGGGCGACGAAATCTTAATTGATGATGGTATTATTACACTTAAAATTACGAGTATTGATCTAGAAAAAGAAGTTATTCGTACAATCGTTTTAAATGAAGGTGAAGTTAAAAATAAAAAAGGGGTCAACGTCCCTCAAGTTAAAGTTAACTTACCATCTATGACTGATAAGGACGAAAGAGATATTCTATTTGGAATTGAACATGAAGTTGATTTTATTGCGCCGTCATTTATTCGTAAAAAAGATGACGTTTTACAAATTCGTCAATTACTTGAAGAAAACAGTGCTGAATATATTAAAATTATCCCTAAAATTGAAAACCAAGAAGGGATCGATAATATTGGTGACATTTTACTCGTCTCTGACGGACTAATGGTTGCGCGCGGGGACCTAGGTGTTGAAATTCCAACTGAATCTGTTCCAATTGCTCAAAAGGAATTAATAAAAAAATGTAATCATGCGGGTAAACCAGTCATCACAGCGACACAAATGCTAGATTCAATGCAACACAACCCGAGATGTACACGTGCTGAAGCAAGTGACGTTGCAAACGCAATTTTCGACGGTAGTGATGCAGTAATGCTTTCAGGTGAAACAGCGGCTGGAGAATATCCTGCTGAAGCTGTAATGACGATGGCAGATATCGCACAATCAAGTGAAACTGCACAAAATTATAAAGCATTATTAACAGAACGTACGAAATATCAAGATCCAACTGTCACGACAGCGATTGGTGTTGCAGCAGCACATACGGCATTAAACTTAAACTGTAAAGCAATCGTCGCTGCAACAGAATCTGGTCATACGGCGAATATGATTTCTAAACATCGTCCGCAATGTGACATCGTTGCAGTTACTCCGTATGAACATGTCGCAAGACAACTTTGTCTTGTATGGGGCGTTCATCCAGTTGTTAAAGGTGGCTTAAATAATACAGACGAAGTATTAAACGGCTCAGTCCAAAGTGTTGTTGAAAAAGGAATCGTTAATGAAGGTGACTTAATCATTATTACTGCTGGTGTACCAACTGGTCAGGCAGGTACGACAAACTTAATGAAACTTCACGTTGTCGGAGACACATTAATAAACGCTCAAGGTATCGGAAAACATACTGGGTATGGAGAAGTTGTACTTGCTAAAACATATGAAGAGTTATCTAAAGTTGATACGACGAATAAAATTGTCGTATTAGAGAAAGTCGACGGTATGATGACACCACTACTCGTTAAAGCAGCAGGACTGATTACTGTTGAAGGTGGTTTAACAAGCCCAGGTGCGATTATTGGATTAAACTTAGATTTACCGACGATTGTTGGCGCTAAAGATGCTTTTGAAGTGTTAAAACCAGGTATGAATGTCACTGTTGATAGCGAACAGCATGTCGTTTATAGTGGACATGCAGATGTTCTATAGTTAAGGAGATAGTTATGAAAAAGATTCTAGTTAGTTTGTTAGCATCATCAGTTTTACTGAGTGCATGTAGTAATGATGCTGAGGATGCGCAAAAAACAGAAGTGAAACAAGAAAAGTCTATGACGACAGAGACAATTATTAATGACTCTATCGATCAAAATAATGATGTTTTATCGTATGAAGAACACGGGACTTTATCTATCGATGATAATGAGGCATTAGAGTTCTTTGTGACGATGGATAATGATGAAAATGTAAAATTCGAAGTTGATAATAATGAATCGGTCTATACTTTTTATGATGTAGATAGTGAGAAAAAAGAAGTGCAAAACGGTAAACTTGAAGATACAGATACTGAATTAAATGCACTGAATTATATTGAAATTATTGAAAGTTTAAAAGACTTACCTGAAGGTGAGTTAACGACTGAAGATGATTTATACGTTCTCACATATAATGTATTAGAAGTTGAAGATTTAAGTGCAATTAGTAATAATTTATCATCGTATCTTGAAGAGTATGATACTGAAGAATTGTCACTTATACTAAAATTTAATAGCGATTATCAATTAGTTGAAGCTCACGTTGACGGAGTTTTCTCTGAAGACGATGAATCATATAATGTTCAAGGAGACGTTAACTTCAACGATATTAATAATATAGATACAATCGATATGCCAAACAGAGAGTAGATAATACTCTCTGTTTTTATTTATAAATAAAACTTATTGATTTTTATAAGAAACTTAACTTTTAGTTATAATTCTTATATTAAATTAAATTTTATTTTTAAAGCTTTATAGAACAGTGTTGTAGTAGTTTTTTGATTATTTAATCACAAAGAAAGTTGATTTTTATGTTCAGCAGGTAAGTAAAATGTTTGTTATAATAAAAACAATAAAACGTTTTCAGATATAAGGGGAGGTTATTTTATGCCTGAAAAGAATTCTGGCTTAGAAGGTGTAGTAATTGGAGAGTCAAGAATTAGTTCCATCATTGGAACTCAATTAACGTATGCTGGGTATGAGATTGATGATTTAGCTGAAAATGCTCAGTTTGAAGAAGTGATTTACTTATTATGGAATGATCGCTTACCAAACGAAGAAGAATTAGCTAAATTTAAAGATGATTTATATGAGTATATGTATATCTCTCAAGATAAAGAGGAAGTATTTAAGCAGTTTGCTCAAAACGGAGATCACCCAATGGCATCTCTACGTACAGCGGTTTCTTATTTAGGAATTTTTGATGAAGAAGCTGATACATTAACTGAAGAAGCAAACTGGAACAAAGCACTTCGTATTCAAGGGGCAATGCCAGCACTAGTTGCGAACTTTGAACGCTTTAGAAACGGCTTAGAAACAATAAAACCGAAAAGAGAATATAGTTTTGCGAAGAACTTCTTGTATATGCTTTACGGTGAAGAACCGACTGATATTCAAGTTGAAGCGATGGAAAAAGCACTGATTCTTCATGCTGACCACGAAATTAACGCTTCTACATTCACTGCACGTGTTTGTGTAGCAACATTATCTGACTTATACTCAGGAACAGTTGCAGCAATCGGTGCTTTAAAAGGACCATTACACGGTGGAGCGAATGAACAAGTAATGAATATGTTATCTGAAATTGGAAGTTTAGATAATGTTGATGAATATATTAATCGAAAAATTGAAAACAAAGAAAAAATTATGGGGATCGGTCACCGCGTATATAAAGAAGGGGACCCTCGTGCAAAATACCTTAAAGATATGTCACGTAAATTAACTGAAGAAAATGGTCAACCAGAACTTTACGAAATGTCAGTTCGTATTGCTGAATTAGTAGAAAAAGAAAAAGGTTTACTTCCAAACGTAGACTTCTTCAGTGCGTCTGTGTATCATTCTATGGGTATTCCACACGACTTATTTACACCGATCTTCGCAGTGAGCCGTGCATCGGGCTGGATTGCGCATATGTTAGAGCAATACGAAAATAACCGACTCATCCGTCCACGTGCAGAATACGCTGGTTATACTAATAGAAAATATGAACCAATCGAAAATAGAAAGTAAGGAGAATCATTCATGGCAGAAAAAATTACTTTAGAAAATGGTGTACTAAACGTACCTAACCACCCAGTCATTCCATTTATCGAAGGAGATGGAATTGGTCAAGACATCTGGCCAGCAGCTAAAAAAGTCATCGATAGTGCTGTAGAAAAAGCATATAACGGTGAAAAGAAAATTGAATGGCTTGAAGTTTTTGCTGGTCAAAAAGCATACGATAAAACAGGCGAATGGTTACCACAAGACACGCTCGATAAAATTAACGAGTACTTAATCGCAATTAAAGGACCACTAACAACACCAATCGGTGGAGGTATTCGTTCATTAAACGTTGCATTAAGACAACAACTTGATTTATACGTATGCTTACGTCCGGTTAGACACTATAGCGGTGTGCCGTCACCGGTTAAAAATCCTGAGGAAGTTGATATGGCAATCTTCCGTGAAAACACTGAAGATATTTACGCAGGTATCGAATTCGAATCAGGCAGTGATGAAGTTAAAAAAATTATTAACTTCTTACAAGATGAGATGGGTGTACAAAATATTCGCTTCCCAGAATCATCAGCAATCGGTGTAAAACCAGTTTCTAAAGAAGGATCTGAACGTTTAATTAAAGCGGCGATTGACTATGCGATCGAGCACAATAAACCAACAGTTACACTCGTTCATAAAGGTAACATCATGAAGTTCACTGAAGGTGGATTCAAAAAATGGGGCTATGAACTAGCTGAAAGAGAATATGGCGATAAAGTATTTACTTGGGGTGAATACGATAGAATCGTAGAAAAAGAAGGTAAAGAAGCTGCGAACAAAGCTCAAGAAGAAGCTGAAAAAGCAGGTAAGATTATCGTTAAAGACTCTATCGCAGATATTTTCTTACAACAAATTCTTTTAAATCCACTAGACCATACAGTTGTAGCTACGATGAACCTAAACGGAGACTACATTTCTGATGCACTTGCAGCACAAGTCGGTGGAGTAGGTATAGCACCAGGTGCAAATATCAACTACAACACAGGACATGCGATCTTTGAAGCAACACATGGTACTGCACCAAAATACGCTGGTTTAGACGTTGTAAACCCGTCATCAGTTATTTTATCTGCAGTACTTATGTTAGAGCACCTTGGTTGGCAAGAAGCAGCGGACTTAATTAATAAATCGATGGAAACAACTATCGCTAATAAAACAGTCACATACGACTTCGCGAGATTAATGGATAACGCGTCGGAAGTTAAAACTTCTGAATTCGGCGACTTACTTGTTGAAAACATGCAATAGTAAATGAATAGAACCACTGAGGTGGTTCTATTTTTTATTTTTATCTTATATAATTAATAAGACTATATTTAAAGGAGAATCATAATGAAAGACGAAACGATGAATGATTTAACATTACTGGGTAATCAAAACGTACAATATCCAACTACTTACGATACAAGTGTGTTAGAAACATTTGATAATAGCCATAGAGAAATGGATTATATGGTGAAGTTTAACTGTCCAGAATTTACAACACTATGTCCGATGACAAATCAACCAGATTTCGCAACAATTTATATTAGTTATATACCAGATATTAAAATGGTTGAAAGTAAATCATTAAAATTATATTTATTTAGTTATAGAAATCACGGTGGATTCCATGAATCCGCAGTAAATATGATTATGAAAGATTTAATTGAGTTAATGGATCCGAAGTATATTGAAGTTTGGGGTAAATTCACACCGCGCGGTGGTATTTCAATAGATCCTTATGCAAATTATGGTAAACCAGGGACTAAGTTTGAAAAAATGGCTGAAAAACGTCTCTTTGAACATGATATGTACCCTGAAAAAATTGATAATAGATAGGAAGTTTATATGTCTAAAGCATTAATTGTATTTAGTGGTGGGCAAGATAGCACAACATGTTTAGCATATGCACTTAAACACTACGATGAAGTAGAAACAATTACGTTTCACTATAACCAAAGACACGCTGAAGAGGTTGAAATTGCACAAAAGATTGCAAAAGATTTTAACGTAAAAAACATTGTTGTCGATGTGTCGTTAATTAATGATTTAACAGAAAATGCGTTAACGAGAGATATCGATATTGAAAGCAGCGGTGACGTGCCGAATACATTTGTGCCAGGTCGCAACATATTATTTTTTAATATCGCAAGTATCGCAGCGTATCAAATTGGTGCAGATACGATTGTGACTGGAGTAAGTGATACAGATTATAGCGGTTATCCGGATTGTAGAAATGAATTTGTTGTCGCTTTAGAAGAGGCAATTCGTTTAGGTTTAGATCGTCATATTAAAATTGACACACCACTTATGGATAAGGATAAAAGTGAAGTGTGGGAAATGGCTGATGATTTAGATGTGTTTCAATATATAAAAGAAGAGACATTAACGTGTTATAACGGTATTAAAGGAAGCGGATGTGGTGAATGTCCAGCTTGCATACTTAGAAATGAAGGTTTAAAGCAATATGAAAGAAAAAAATCTAATTAGGGTTATTATTTATTTATTAACAATTATCGGCGCTAACGTCGTCACAGCGCGCTACGGAACGTTTCAACTCGGTGTATTTTTAATTCCGTTTGGATCGTTTTTTATTGGGTTAACACTCGTTATGAGAGACATGGTTCAAAACGTGTATGGACGTAAAAAAACATATGGCTTTATTGCGCTCGCGTTAATTTTATCTGCAGTTTCAAGTCGTGTACTTGGAGATCCGTTATGGATTGTAATGGCAAGTACAGTAACGTTTTTAATTTCTGAAACAATTGATACTGAGATTTATACACGTTTTAAAATCCCGTTTATTAGACGCGTGATGTACTCAGGCGTTGCGTCAGGTTTTTTAGATAGTGCATTATTTGTGATTATTGGTATTTCTCCATTTGGTATGGGCTTTATAGAATGGAGTGACGTACCATATGCGATATTAGGTCAATGGATGATCAAAGTTTTAATGCAATTAGTTGTCGCCGGAAGTATTCGACAAATTGTTATGAAACTCGGCATTTATGAGCCTAATATCTCTGACGTTAGGTAAAGAGAACTATTTATTGAAATATACTGTCTTTTCTGACAAAATAAGATAGACACATATTAAGATGGAGGATTTTGCATGGAAAACGTAAATAAAAAGGGTGGGATGTTCCAAAGGTTTCTTGACTTCGTTGAGAAATCAGGAAATAAGTTGCCACACCCAGTGACTCTGTTTTTCCTTCTCGCAGTATTAACTTTAGTCGATTCTGCGATTTTATCTGCGATTGGAATTTCAGTCGTACATCCCGGAGATCAAAATGAAATAATTGAAGTCAACAACCTACTAAGTAAAGACGGTATTACATATATATTTGAAAGCATGGTAGATAACTTCATTAACTTCGCGCCTTTAGGCGTAGTACTGACTACGATGCTAGGAATCGGTATCGCTGAACGTTCAGGGTTAATTTCAGCAGCGTTAAGAGGATTTATTTTAGCGATTCCAAAGTCTTTAATCACTGCAGGGTTAGTATTTGCAGGAATTATGTCATCACTAGCGAGTGACGCAGGATACGTTGTATTACCACCACTTGGGGCAGTAATTTTCTTAGCTCTTGGTAGACATCCAATCGCAGGACTTGCGGCAGCATTTGCAGGGGTTTCTGCAGGATTTAGTGCAAACTTATTACTTAGTGGTACTGACGCAATGCTCGCGGAATTATCAATGGATGCGGCAATGATGATAGACCCAGCGTATGTTGAAACAATGAACGTGGCAATGAACTATTACTTCATTGCAGCGAGTGTATTTGTATTAACGATAGTTGGTTGGTTCGTGTCAGATAAAATTGTCGAACCACGACTTGGTACATATGACAGTAAGTATTTAAATACTGATGATTCAGAGGATATGCATGCGTTAAATAATTTAGAGAAAAAAGGATTACTTTACGCATTTATTTCAATTATTGTTTCAGTATTACTTGTTTCTTTACTCGTTGCATTCCCATTCTCACCAATGCGTGGAGATGAAGGTAGTTACATGGATCAAATTATCCAGTCACCGTTCATGTCAAGCTTAGTACCAATCATTGCGATTTTATTCTTTATCCCTGGTCTCGTTTATGGTCTTGTAACGAAAACGATTAAAGGTGAAAAAGATGTTGCGCATCAGTTAACAGATACGATGAACACAATGGGTACAATTATTGTACTCGCGTTTACCGCAGGTCAATTTGTTGCGTACTTTGCTGAAAGTAACATCGGTATGGTCATTGGTGTATACGGTGCAGAATTATTAGAAAGTTTAAATCTTAAAGGAATTCCTTTAATTATCGGATTCGTTTTAGTAACAGCATTTATTAACTTATTCATTGGTAGTGCATCAGCAAAATGGGCAATGATGGCGCCAATATTCGTGCCAATATTAATGCAACTTGGATACTCTCCAGAGTTAACAACAATGGCTTATCGTATCGCAGATTCAAGTACAAATATCATCACACCATTAATGACGTACTTCGCGGTTATTATTGCGTTTGCGAATAAATATGTAAAAGATATCGGTGTCGGAACATTAATATCAATAATGTTACCGTACTCAATATTCTTCTTAATTACATGGTTAATATTCTTAATCGGCTGGATGCTTCTTGGTTTACCACTAGGACCAAACGCGCCGATTATATATCCATAAAAACACGTCTTCGGACGTGTTTTTTAATTTGGAAAGAAAGTAACCGACTTGTATAATGAAACTAATCACTCATAGAGGAGACGAACTATGGATAAGTTAATTTTAATAGATGGTAATAGTTTAGCGTTCCGTGCATTTTATGGACTACCACTTTTAAGTAACCAAAGTGGACTGCATACGAATGCTATTTTTGGATTTCAAAAAATATTAGATAAAATTATTCGTGAAGAAGATCCCACACACTTTTTAATTGCATTTGATGCAGGTAAAAAGACATTTAGACACGAAAAATACGGAGAGTATAAAGGTGGGCGTCAAAAGACACCGCCAGAATTAGGTGAACAGTTTGCGCCGATTCGTAAATTGATTGATGCGTATGGTATTAAACGATATGAAGTAGAGAACTACGAAGCGGATGATATTATCGGTTCGTTGTCTAAATTAGCAGATGAAAACGGTATGGAGACAATCATTATTACTGGCGACCGTGACTTGACTCAACTCGCAAGTGATCACGTGACGATTTACTTTACGAAAAAAGGAGTCACTCAAATCGATAAATATACACCAGAGTTTATTGAAGAAGAGTATGGCCTTCGCCCAGAACAAATCATTGATATGAAAGGATTATGGGGGGATACGTCAGATAATATTCCTGGTGTCCCAGGTATCGGTGAAAAGACTGCGATTAAATTACTTAAAAAATATGATTCAGTCGAAGGTGTCTATGAAAATATTGAAGAGTTAAAAGGGAAACAACGTGAGAATTTAGAGAACTTTAAAGATGATGCGTTAATGTCTAAAGAACTTGCAACAATTTATAGAGACATGACGTTTGACTTTAATTTAGATGATTTAAAACTACCACCTGAAGATTTAGATGCCAAAATTAAAGTATTTAAAGAATTTGAATTTAACTCGTTACTTGAAAATTTAAATGAAGCACCAGTTAACGATGCGACGACTTTTGAAACAAAGAGAGTCGGTAGTTTATCAGAACTCGGTAAAAACGTCTCACTATATTTTGAAAGTGAACATGCAAACTACTTATTAAATAAGCCAGCAGTACTCGCAGTGACTGACGGAGAAAATAGCTTTGTGACAAATATCGAAGATATAGACACCGAGTCACTTAAAGAGTTTTTAACAACTAGAGATACAGTCAATACGTATGATTTAAAACGACAAATAGCATTTTTAAATCAATTAGACGTTACTTTTACTAATTTTACTGGTGATATTATGCTTGGGTCATTTTTACTTGATCCAGGTAAAAAAATCGTAGACGTATCGACGACAGTCGAAACTTTTAATATTCAAATTGATAGCGACGAATCACATTATGGTAAAGGTCGCAATAAGAAAAATCCTACAATTGAAGAAACGAAAGATTTTACTGAAACAAAAACACTCGCGATTCATCACGCGTTAAAACCACTCGAAAAGAAACTTAAAGACGATGAGATGTACGATTTATTCAAAGAATTAGAAATTCCTTTATCTAAAGTGTTATCGGCTATGGAGATTAAAGGGATTACTGTTGATTTAGATACGTTAAAAGAAATGGAAACAGAACTTGAAGAACGTTTAAACCATTTAAAAAGTGAAATTTACAAAATTGCTGGAGAAGAGTTTAATATAAACTCACCGAAACAACTCGGAGTTGTATTATTCGAACATCTAGAATTACCAGTAATTAAGAAAACAAAAACAGGATACTCTACAGCGGCAGATGTACTTGAAACACTTCGTCCTAAGCATAAAATTATTGAATATATTTTAGAGTATCGTGAAATTCAAAAACTACAATCGACATACGTTGTCGGTCTACAAGGACAAATTCACGAAGATGGTCGAATTCATACGAGATTTAACCAAACACTTGCTCAAACTGGACGTCTTTCAAGTGTCGAACCGAACCTACAAAATATCCCAATTCGTTTAGAAGAAGGACGTAAAATTAGAAAAGCGTTCGTTCCAAAAAGTGAAGATAACGTTCTTTTATCACTCGACTATTCGCAAATTGAGTTAAGAGTACTCGCGTCAATTTCTAAAGATGAAAAAATGATTCAAGCATTTAATGAAGGTAAAGATATTCACACAATTACAGCAGCCAACGTTTATAATGTTGAACCAAGTGAAGTGACGAGTACGATGCGTTCGAATGCAAAAGCAGTTAACTTCGGTATTGTTTACGGCATTTCTGATTACGGATTATCTCAACAACTTGGAATTACACGTAAAGAAGCCAAAGAATTTATCGATACGTATCTCGATACGTTTGTTAACGTTAAAGAGTATATGAAATATATCGTTCAAGATGCAAAGCGTGACGGTTACGTGTCGACGTTACTCGGTCGAAGACGTTACGTTCCGGACATTAATTCACGTAACTTTAACGCGAGAAGCTTTTCAGAACGTATCGCTATGAATTCACCAATTCAAGGAACAGCTGCAGATATTATTAAACTTGCGATGGTTAACTACTTTGAAAGTGAGAAAAAAGAAAAATTCGACGCAGAGTTATTGTTACAAATTCACGACGAACTAGTCTTTGATATTCCAAAAATAGAGGTTGAAGACTTTATAGAAGTCATTAAAGAAATTATGGAACATGCATTAGAAATTGAAGTTCCGTTAAAGGTTGAGTATGAATACGGTCCAAATTGGTACACAATGGAGTAGATAACATGCCAGAATTACCTGAAGTTGAACTCGTAAAAAGAAGTTTAACGTCTTTAATCGGTTTAGAGATTAAAGACGTCGTATTATCACAAACTGTAATTAACGGCCATAAAAACAACCGACTCACAATTGTTAAGGAAAACATTGATGATTTTTTAAAAGTAAGAAATTCTAAAATCATCAATATAAAACGTCGTGGTAAATATATGTACTTTGAACTTATTAATGATGATGAGATGTTTTACATGATCAGTCATCTCGGAATGAGTGGTGGATTTTTTATCGTCGATCATTTAGATGAGATTACTGAAACGAATTATAAAAAACATTGGCACGTTCAGTTTAAGTTAAGTAGTGGACAGATATTAGTCTATTCAGACATTCGACGTTTCGGTGAAATACGGACAATCAAAAATTTCGATGATTTTTTACCGTTTAAAAATATGGCGCCTGAATATACAGAAGAAACTGCAAAGAATTATTTCGTTGAAACGCTAAAATCTAAACGTTATGAAAACTCATATATAAAAGCGATTATAATGGATTCTAAAATTATTCCAGGTGTTGGTAATATATATGCGTCTGAAGCATTATATAGAAGTGGTATTTTACCAACGAGACGTGTTAAAAATATTTCTAGAAAAAGATTAGAGCTATTATTCGATAAAATTGTTGAAGTGTTTGAGTTATCGTTAAATGCTGGTGGTTCAACGATTTCAGATTATAGAAGCACGTCTGGAGAATCTGGAAATATGCAGACGAAATTCACTGTTTATGGTCAGAAGTATTGTCCGCTTGGTCATGAAATTAAAACGAAAGTAATTGGCCAACGAAATACGTATTATTGTACAAAGTGTCAGAGGTGATTGCATGTATAAAAAAATTGGACTAACGGGTGGAATTGCAAGCGGTAAAAGTGCCGTTAGTAACTATTTAAAAGATAAAGGCTACACCGTACTCGATGCTGATATATACGCAAGAAACGTACTAAACAAAGGAACTGAAGGACTTAAAAAGGTTGTTGAACATTTTGGTGAAGACGTATTAGAAGATGACGGGACATTAAATCGTAAAAAGCTTGGTGACATCGTATTTAATGACAAGGATGAACTTGCTGTTTTAAATAATATTACACATCCAATAATTAGACGAGACATGGATAGAGATGCTGAAAAGTATATTAAAGACGGTCATGTATTCTCAGATATACCATTATTATACGAAAATAAATTAGAAGATCAGTTTGACTTTGTCATTGTCGTCTACGTTGATACAGAGACTCAAATTAAAAGATTAATGAAAAGAAATGATTATACGGTAGAAGAAGCGAAAGCAAGAATTAAGTCACAATTATCTTTATCTAAAAAGAAAGAAAACGCAGACGTTGTGTTAGATAACCGTGGCAGTTTAGATGAACTTTATAGAGAGATTGATGAATTACTTGAACAACTATAACGTTCATGTGCTATAATGAACTTGAATAAATTCTAGGAGAGATTATAACTATGACAAATGTAGCGATTAACGGTTTAGGAAGAATTGGTAGACAAGTATTTCGTATCGTTCACGACTTTGATACGTTAAATCTCGTAGCAGTAAACGCAAGTTATGATGCTGAAGACTTAGCTCACTTACTTAACTACGACACAACTCACGGTAAATGGGAGAAAACTGTTGAGGTTAAAGATAACGATACTTTAGTTGTTGACGGCAAAGAAATCAAAATTACTAGAGACCGTAATCCAGAAAACTTACCTTGGAAAGATTTAGGTGTAGACATCGTGTTTGAAGCAACAGGTGCTTTCAACCATGGAGATACTGCATCTAAACATTTAACAGCTGGAGCAAAAAAAGTTGTATTAACTGGTCCATCTAAAGGTGGAGACGTACAAACAATCGTTTTAGGCGTTAACGACAAAGATTTAGATGTTGAAAAATATGATGTATTCTCAAATGCTTCATGTACAACAAACTGCTTAGCACCGGTTGCGAAAGTATTAAATGATTCATTTGGTATTGATAAAGGTTTAGTGACAACTGTTCACGCATACACTTCAGACCAAAAAATCTTAGACAATCCGCACAAAGATTTACGTCGTGCGCGTTCAGCAGCTCAAAACATTGTACCAACATCAACAGGAGCTGCAAAAGCAACAGCATTAGTATTACCAGAATTAGAAGGTAAATTAGATGGTATGGCGCTACGTGTTCCAACTGATAACGTGTCATTAGTTGACTTAGTTGTAGACTTAAACAAAAATGTTACTAAAGAAGAAGTAAACGAAGCACTTAGAAACGCTGCAGAAGGTGAATTAAAAGGTATTCTTGGAATTTCTGATGCACCATTAGTTTCAAGTGACTTTAATACAAATCCACACTCATCAACTATTGATAGTGATTTAACAATGGTAATTGGTGATAACCAAGTAAAAGTACTTTCTTGGTACGACAACGAGTGGGGTTACTCAACACGTACAGTAGAGTTAGTTGAACGTGTTGCGAAAGAACTTTAATTAATTTTTGAAGTGAATTATACTCTCTATAAGGATGACTTATAGAGAGTTTTTTTAATTAAATGTTAAATGGTATATCATGTTATAATTATGAAAAAAGCTAGGTGATTGTATGCGTTGTCCAAATTGTAAACACGAAAACACAAAAGTAATCGACTCACGTCACGCAGATGATATGACAAGTATAAGACGTCGTCGTGAGTGTGAAGCGTGCAACTCTAGATTTACGACATTTGAACGAATAGAATTATCGCCACTTGTCGTTATTAAAAAAGATAATACACGTGAAAAATTCGATAGAGATAAAATACTCGATGGTTTAATGAAGTCTTGTGAAAAACGACCGATTAGTTATCTTGAAGTAGAAAAATGTGTCGAACGTATTGAAAAGAAAATTAGAAATACAAACAATAACGAAGTATCTTCTAATGATATTGGAGAAATTGTGATGGAAGAATTGATGAACTTAGACCAAGTCGCTTACGTACGATTTGCGAGTGTGTATAGAGAATTCACAGATATTAACCAGTTAATGGATGCATTAAAACATCTTGATAAAGGTGAAACAATTGAGTAATTCTCGTTTAACACCACGTACAGAATTTCTTGTTCACAATAAAGAGATTTTAAGTGAAACTGAACGTATAATGTTAAATGATATTTATATGCCGATGATTGGTAGTATTTCAGCGTCTATTTACATTTATCTTCATGATTCTAGTAGAAAATTTAAACCGCTTGAAGTACGTATGCATAGCGAATTTATTGATGAAATGAACATGACATTATCAACATTCAGTGAAGAAATTGAAAAACTTGAAGCGGTCGGACTTGTGAAAACATATGTCAGTAATGATTCACACGTTGACCAATTAATATATGAAGTAAAACGACCGTTAGACGCTGAACATTTTTTTAATGATCCAATGTTAAGTATGTATTTATTTACAAAAATCGGTAGTACATCATTTAACAAAAAGCGTGAGTACTGGAAATATCCATCTCTTCCACAAAATATTACGAACGTCAGTCGGAAATTTACAGAAGTGTTCTCTAACTTCTCATTACAACCATTAAATATTCGTGAAGATTCTTATCACGGCAAAAATAAGAGTGACGGTAGCTACGTTGAGCTTGATGACTTTGACTTTGAAGTATTATTTACACATTTAAAAGGCACATTTGTCGACCGTAAATTTTTCACAAAGACAGTGAGAGAAAATATCGTAAAACTCGCTGAACTATTTTCATTAAACGCATACGATATGAAATCTGTAGTTATAAAAGCAACTGATAAAACAAAAGGTATTGATTTAAATATTTTAAGACGCGCAGCACTAGATTATTATCGCTACGAAAAAGAAGCTGAACCTACTAAAGTAAACGTTGAAACGATTGAAAAAGTAGAAAGTAAAGATGAGGAAAAAGCGGACTATTTTTCACAACTTGATAAGATTAGTCCTGTTACGAGAATTAGACAATTAAGAAACAATAACCCTTCAAGAAATGATGAAATATTAGTAACGAGACTCGTCACCGAAACAGGTTTGAATAACGGTGTAATTAACATTTTACTCGAGTATGCATTACTTCAAAAAGATGGGCAATTATATGATAACTACGTATTTAAGATTGCTCGAGACTGGGAGAGTAAAGGATACCAAACAGCTGAAGAAGCAAAAAATGCAGCACGTTCATTTTATAAAAATCAGTCGAAGAAAAAATATAATAACTATAAAGTGAATCGACAAGCTGTTGAACCAAAATGGTTTACTGAAAGTACTAAAGAAAAAGAACACACAGAAAAACGAGTAACTAAAAAACAGTCCGCTTCAATTAAAGATGCGATTGACCGTTTTAGAAAGTTGTAGGTGATACTAATGAAGTCGTTTGATGATATGTTAAAAAACAGCGAAATTCTTAACAAATTAAATAAGAGAAATGAAGCAGTTTACAATGAAATTATAAATTCAAGTAAATTCAAACAGTTCGAAGCAGACACTGAAGAAACAATTACTAAAAAAATGATTGAAGATGAAATATTAATTATTAAAAAGTTTATCGATCAAAATACTGAGTGTGTGACAGATAAAAAAGGAAACTGTGTATCTCATCCGGACGGGTATTTAATTAACTTAGAAGTGAGAAATGGTACAATTAACCATTATTTAACACCGTGCCCAGTGAAACTTGAACAAGACCGATATAAAGAAAAGCAAAAATTAATTCAAAGTTTTTTCATTGCTCAAGATATTGTTGATGCAAAGTTTGATGATTTAGAAATCGTTGAAGGATCAAACCGTGAAACAGTGATTCATAAGTCGATTGAGACCATTCATAATATTGTGAGTGGAAATGATTATAAGGGCATGTACATTCATGGTAAATTTGGTGTCGGGAAGTCATTTTTCTTAGGAAGTTTTGCGAATGAGTTAAAAGAGAAAAACATTGCTTCTATGATCATTTATGTTCCCGAACTCCTTCAAGAACTCCGTGCAGGGTTTAAAGATCATTCGAGTGATGAGAGAATTCGTGCACTAAAAGAAGCGGATGTTTTAATGCTTGATGACTTAGGTGCAGAAGATATTACAGCTTGGAGTAGAGATACGGTACTTACACCAATTTTACAAAGCCGTATGGCTGAAAAACGTCCAACGTTTATTAGTTCAAATTATAGTATCGATCAATTAGTCGAGTTATATTCTCACACAAAAGATGGTACTATCGATAATATCAAAGCGACGCGAATGGTAGAAAGAATTCGGGTATTAACGTATGAAGTAGAGTTAATTGGACCCAATTACCGCCACGAATAGTTTGCAACATATATAAAATATTGTATAATAATAAGAGATAAATCATTAATAAATCCAAAGGACAAAGCTTTTTTGTTTTATTTATAGAGAGTGCATGTTTGGTGAAAATGCATATTAAAACTCTAAAGTTACTACCTTGAATGATGATGGCTTAATCGCTATACGTTTTGGAGCGTTATATCCTATTGTCTGAGGCAAATTTTTTAAATTTGTAAATCAGGGTGGTAACACGGTGTTTAAGTCGTCCCTATATTTAGGGGCGACTTTTTTTAATTTTTAAAACAATTATGGAGGAATAGATATGTCAGATGTTAAAGTGAAAATTAAATTTCCAGATGGTAGTGAAAAAGAATTCGATAGTGGCATTACCGCAGAGGAAATTGCTGGGTCAATTAGTCCAGGTTTAAAAAAAGCATCAGTCGCTGCGAAATTAAACGGAGATATGTACGATTTAGAAAGACCAATCGTAAATGATGCTGAAATTGAATTGTTTACAGATAAATCAGAAGAAGGATTAGAAGTGATGCGTCACTCAACAGCACACTTACTTGCTCACGCATTAACTCGTCTTTATAAAGATGTAAAATTCGGAGTCGGTCCAGTCATTGAGGGCGGATTTTACTATGACTTTGATATGGATGAAAGTCTTTCTTCTGAAGACTTCCCTAAAATCGAACGTGAAATGAAACAAATCATCGATGAAAATATTCCTATCGAGCGTCGCGTATTATCTAGAGATGAAGCAAAAGAATTATTTAAAGATGACGAATATAAACTTGAGTTAATCGATGCGATTCCTGAAGATGAACTCGTTACTGTATATACTCAAGACGATTTCACAGATTTATGTCGCGGTGTACACGTACCGAGAACGTCTAAAATTAAAGAGTTTAAATTGTTATCAATTGCTGGAGCATATTGGCGCGGAGATTCTGATAACAAAATGCTACAACGTATTTACGGTACAGCATTCTTTAAAAAGAAAGATTTAGAAGAACACTTAAAAATGTTAGAAGAAAGAAAAGAGCGTGACCACAGAAGAATTGGACGTGAAATGAAAATTTTCGATACGTCACAACTCGTTGGTGCAGGTCTACCGTTCTGGTTACCAAACGGTGCGACAATTCGTCGTGAAATTGAGCGTTATATTGTCGATAAAGAAGTAGCGCTTGGTTATGACCACGTATATACTCCAATTTTAGCAAACAGTGATTTATATAAAACAAGTGGACACTGGGATCACTATCAAGACGATATGTTCCCACCAATGAAAGTCGGTAATGAAGAATTAGTTCTTCGCCCAATGAACTGTCCACACCATATGATGGTCTATAAAAACGAAAGACATTCATACCGTGAACTTCCAATTCGTATCGCAGAATTAGGAATGATGCACCGCTATGAAGCGTCAGGAGCAGTGTCAGGGTTACAACGTGTAAGAGGAATGGTCTTAAACGACGCACACGTATTCGTACGTCCAGATCAAATTAAAGAAGAAATTAAACGTGTACTTCATTTAATTGAAGAAGTTTACAAAGACTTTAATATTGAAAATTATTCATTTAGATTAAGTTATCGTGATCCAGAAAACACTGAGAAATACTTTGATGACGACGAAATGTGGCAAATGGCTGAAAAAATGCTAAAAGAAGCGGCAGATGACTTAGAACTAGAATATGTTGAAGCAGTCGATGAAGCGGCGTTTTATGGACCAAAAATTGACGTTCAAGTTAAAACAGCATCAGGTATTGAAGAAACACTATCAACAGTTCAGCTTGACTTCTTATTACCAGAGCGTTTTGACCTCACTTATATTGGTGAAGACGGTCAAAATCATCGTCCAGTTGTAATTCACCGTGGTGTTGTTGGAACGATGGAACGTTTTGTTGCATTCTTAATTGAAGAATATAAAGGTGCATTCCCATTATGGTTAGCACCAGAGCAAGTTCAAATTATTCCGGTTAACTTAGATTTACATTATGATTATGCACGAGAAATTTTAGATGAAATGAAATCATACGGAATTCGCGCAGACATTGATACACGTGATGAAAAACTAGGTTATAAAATAAGAGATGCGCAAACTCGTAAAGTCCCTTACCAAGTTGTCGTTGGTGACAAAGAAGTTGAAGCAAAAGAAGTAAACGTTCGTAAATATGGAGAGAAAGAACAAAATAGTTACGAAAAAGAAGACTTCTTATACAAACTTGTCGATGAAATTCGTCTAAAAAAATAATCGGCGGGTGATTATATGACCTATTATTCAAAATACGGCAGTAAATTCATTCGGTACAACATTTTATTATTCGTTGTACCGACTGTTATTATACTTTTACTCGGAATGTTTCGAGATATTTCGTTATATCGAATTTCTGTATCGATATTACTCATTATCATTATCGTACTAGTGAATACATTTAAACCTGTAAAATATGTGTTTACTGATCATCAATTGATTATTCATAACGGGATTAAAAAATCAAAAATTTATTATGATGCAATTACACATGTCGAATTGACAGAGGATATTATCGTCGGTGGAAATAAAGCAGCAAAAAGTGAAGACGCGATACAAATTGATTACACAGGTGGCGTTTATGATAACGTAAAAGTTTCACCGAGAGAAAAAGAAGCATTTTTAAAAGAGTTAAAGAAAAAAGCAGTCAAAGCGAAATTTAATTTATAAAAATATTTGACTTATATTAAAACTTAGTATATAGTTATAAGAGTTGAATTGAACGGACAAGTTGAAGCTCCCGCTTCACACCCTAAGCCTAAGGTAAAAGGGTTTTTCGGGACTGGACACATTAGTGTCTATTTCAGAGAGCGGGTGTAGCTATGCACTCGCTCTTTTTTGTTCGTTAAATTTTTGGAGGTGTCAACAATAGCAAAAGACCAAGCAATTATTAATAATCGTATTCGTGCAAAAGAAGTTCGATTAATCAGCCAAAATGGCGAACAGCTCGGTATTAAGTCTAAAAAAGAAGCGCTAGAAATGGCAGAGAGAGTAGATCTTGACCTCGTTTTAGTTGCGCCAAATGCGAAACCACCTGTTGCGCGTATTATGGACTACGGTAAGTACAAATATGAGCAACAGAAAAAAGAGAGAGAAGCACGTAAAAAACAACGTGTCATTAACGTTAAAGAAATACGTCTTTCTCCAACAATTGAAGAACACGACTTTAACACTAAAGCAAATCAAGCGAAGAAGTTCTTATCTAAAGGTGATAAAGTTAAAGCTTCAATTCGTTTCAGAGGCCGTGCAATTACACATAAAGACATCGGAAGAGATGTACTTGTTAAATTTGCTGAAGCGCTTAAAGAAGAAGGAGAAATTGAGGTTCGTCCAAAAATGGAAGGGCGCTCTATGTTCCTTGTTTTAGCACCTAAAAAAGAAAAATAATACTTGATTTTGGAGGAAATTTATCATGCCTAAAATGAAAACTCATAAAGGTTACAAAAAACGTGTTAAGAAAACAGCAGCTGGTAATTTCAAACGCTCACAAGCGTTCACTAGCCACTTAATGGCAAACAAAACTAAAAAACAAAAGCGTAAACTTCGTCAACCAGCATTAGTTGCGAAATCAGACGCTAAAAGACTAAAACATTTACTCGCTAGAGCTGGTAAATAATTCATTAAGGAGGAACAATAATGGCTCGTGTAAAAAGAGGATTAACTACTCACAAAAGACGTAAAAGATTATTAAAACAATCAAAAGGCTACTTCGGTGCCAAAGGTAATTTATATAGAGTTGCTAAGCAACAAGTAATTAAATCAGGTCAGTATGCATACCGTGACCGTAAAAATAGAAAACGTGAATTCCGTAAATTATGGATTGCACGTATTAACGCAGCTGCACGTCAACACGACATCAGCTATAGCCGTTTAATGAACGGACTTAAACTTGCAGGTATCGAAATGAACCGTAAGATGCTTTCTGAAATCGCAATTAACGATGAAAAAGCATTCGAAGAATTAGTAAACAAAGCAAAAGATGCTTTAAAATAATTTAACGATCCACATTGATTCATTCAATGTGGATTTTTTTATATATAATATAATAATATGCTAAAATAAAGTTTATATAAGAAAGGGGATACATATGGATAAGCAATTACAATTATTAAAATCACTGACAGATGTGAATGGAATTTCTGGTTTTGAATATGATGTTAAAAAATTAATGAAAGAATATTTAACTCCAGTATCAGATGAAATTATTGAAGATAACTTAGGTAGTGTATTCGGTAAGAAAAAAGGTAACGGATCGCGTACGATTTTAATCGGTGGTCACTTAGACGAAATCGGATTTATGGTCACTCAAATTGATGACAAAGGATTCATTAAATTTACACCAATCGGCGGTTGGTGGAGCCAGGTGATTTTATCACAAAAAATGACACTTGTTACTGATAACGGTGAATACATTGGTGTCGTTGGTTCTACACCGCCTCATATGTTATCACCTGAAGCACGAAATAAAACCGTTGATATTAAAGATATGTATTTAGATATCGGAGTTAAAGATAAAGAAGAAGCAGAATCACTTGGGGTTAAACCTGGTGACATGATCGTGCCGTATACTGAATTTACTGAGATGGCAAACAAGGATTACGTTTTAGCAAAAGCATTTGACAATAGATTTGGTTGTGCATTATCTGTTGAAGTGTTAAACGAGTTAAAGAATGAAGAAATAGATGTTAACTTAGTGAGTGGTGCAACTGTTCAAGAAGAGGTTGGACTACGTGGTGCACAGACTGCTGCACATAAAGTGAATCCAGATCTCGCGATTGCGATTGATGTTGGTATCGCAACAGATACTCCAGGACTTCAAACAAGTGACGGTGTAGGAGTACTTGGAGATGGTCCACTACTCGTCATTTTAGACGCGACAAATATCGGTCACGTAGGATTTAGAAAACATGTTCAAAAGCTTGCTGAAGAAAAAGGAATCGACGTACAACTTCAAGCAATTCCTGGTGGTGGAACAGATGCTGGGCGCTTCCATACTGTGCATGATGGTGTACCATCACTTGCGATTGGTGTGCCATTAAGATATATGCACTCAAACGTTAGTATTATGCACCGTGATGACTTTAAAAACGCTGTTAAACTTGTCGTTGAGATTGTAAAATCATTAAACGATGAAGTCGTTGACGAAATTAAATGGTAATTACATCTAAAGATAATAAGCGTATTAAAGCTGTACGCAAACTGTTGACGAAAAAAGGGCGTCTAAAAGCCAATCAATTTTTAATTGAAGGCGAACATTTAATTGAAGAAGCGCTGAAGTGGAATGCAAATATATTAGAGTTATTTGTATTAGAAAATAGTGAGTTTAACTTTGATTTAAAAACGACAGTTGTGACTAAAAACGTTATGAAGTCACTCTCAACACTTGTTACACCACCTGGTATTATCGCAGTAGTTGAAATGAACACTCAAACTGTCGATAGTAATCGAATTCTCGCTTTAGACGGTGTTCAAGATCCTGGAAATCTCGGAACTTTAATTCGAACAGCTGATGCGTTTAACTTTAAGCGTATATTAATTGGAAAAGACACTGTTGATCCGTATAGTGATAAAGTTCTACGTAGTAGTCAAGGCAGTCACTTTCACGTATCGATTGAAGATACGGATTTAATCGGAGCCATTAACAATTTCGACGGAATTGTATTAACGACAGACCTTCAAGGAGAACCTCTAAACAAAAACAAAATCACTGGTCCAATAATGATTGTTCTTGGTAATGAAGGACAAGGTGTAAGTGATGACGTATTAAGTCATGCAAACTACAAAGTAAAAATCGATATGCCAGGTCATGCAGAAAGTTTAAACGTTTCTGTTGCTGGTGGAATTTTAATGCATCAGTATAGCCTTTAAGTTTTTTAAAAAATATTGTATAATTTACTTAATTAAATAATAACTTCAAGTGAAGTAGGCATAAATGACAACATTAGTATGACCAGAGAGTGAATACATCGGTGGAAGTATTCTCATACTATAGTCAGGGTTCACCTAGCAGATGAAGTTAAAGGGTCATTTCCTTATAAAATGAGAGTGCCTGTTTAACAGGAATTTAGGTGGTACCACGGAACTCCGTCCTATTTATTTGGACGGAGTTTTTATATGCAAAAAATTATAATGAGGTGAATGAATTGAACCATAAAGACATTGATATGGATGCGATTAAAGAAAAATTTGAATCGCTATTTAAAGATGTAAATGATCGTAAACAACTCGACGATTTACGAGTAAAGTTTTTAGGTAAAAAAGGAACTGTTACGACGTTAATGCAACATATGAAAGAAATCCCAAATGAAGATAAAAAAGATTTCGGTCAGCGTGTAAACAAGTTACGTCAGTCGATTCAAGAAAGAATTGAAAATGGAATTGAAGAAATTGAAGCAAGATTATTAAAAGAAAAGTTAGAGCGTGAAACGATCGACGTGACGTTACCTGGTAGACAACGTCCAATTGGTGGTAAACACCCGCTTCAACATATTATCGACAGTATCGAGGATATTTTTGTTGGGCTTGGATATGAAGTGTATGAAGGTTATGAAGTTGAAAGTGACTATTATAACTTTGAAGCATTAAACCTACCAAAAACACATCCAGCACGCGACATGCAAGATTCGTTTTACATATCAAACGAAACGTTACTGCGTACGCACACTTCACCAGTACAAGCACGTGTATTAAATGCAGCAAATGGTGAAGGACCAATTAAAATTATTTGTCCTGGTAAAGTGTATCGCCGTGATAGTGACGATGCAACACATTCACATCAATTTACTCAAATCGAAGGACTTGTAGTTGACAAAAACGTATCACTTGCAGATTTAAAAGGAACGTTAGAGTTATTTTTAAAAGAAATTTTCGGTCAAGACCGTGAAATTCGTTTACGTCCAAGTTACTTTCCGTTCACTGAACCAAGTGTTGAAGTAGACGTATCATGTTTTAAATGTGGCGGTAAAGGATGCAACGTATGTAAACAATCTGGATGGATAGAAATACTTGGTGCTGGTATGGTGCACCCGAACGTATTAGAAATGGCAGGGTTTGACAGTAATGAGTATAGTGGCTTTGCGTTTGGTATGGGTCCAGACCGTATTGCAATGTTATATTACGGTATTGAAGACATCCGTCATATGTACACAAACAATTTAAATTTCTTAGAACAGTTTAAATATATTGAAGAAAGAGGGGTTAAACATGAAAGTATCTAAAGAGTGGTTAGATCAGTTTATCCCGCTAGATGTTTCAAAACACGAATTAAGTGAAACAATTACAAGAAGCGGTATTGAAGTTGATGATATTATCGACTATACAGAAACAGTGAAAGATGTCGTCGTTGGTTACGTTAAAGAGTGTGATAAGCACCCTGATGCTGACAAATTAAACGTTACAAAAGTGGATATTGGCGACGACACAGTACAGATCGTATGTGGTGCACCAAATATTCAAGCAGATACTTACGTGATTGTTGCTAAAGTAGGTGGAGAGATTCCTGGACTTAAACTCCGTAAAGCAAAACTTCGTGGTGTAGAGTCTGAAGGAATGATTTGTAGTTTAGAAGAACTAGGTATTCCAAAAGATTTAAGCCCGAAAGAATTTGAAGATGGAATCTTTATCTTTAC